>CAURGZ010000011.1:0-24966 GCA_963524285.1 uncultured Atopobium sp. | reverse complement strand
CAATCACGTAATCGATAGCGCGGAAGTGGTTCTGAGTTTCTACAATGTCATCAATGTGAACAGGATTTCCTTCAACACCGATAGTCGCCGTCTCAAAAATCATACGCGTCTGATCAAGGGAGAGTTTGCTTCCCTCAATATGATTAGAGTTGTAGGTAAGCTCAACCTGGAGCTTATGGTAAATACCACCCTTTATTTTTGAGGCCTTTTCTTCAATCAAGCGCGAAAGCAGCGGACTTGTTGACGATGTTTTAGCGTTTTTTCGAGAAGGTTTTACTGCATCGGCTGGAATGTTCCAAGTTTTTCCCACGAGAAAAGCACCTGGCACGCGACCATTAGCGCAATAATTGCGGACACTTCTCTCGGATATGCCCCAGAGCTCAGCAATCTCTGCTGCAGAAAGAAATCCCATTGAGCTTCACCCCCTATCGGCAAAAACTGATGGGGTTATTATAGCAAATGAGGCTATTTCTTGCCGATAACGGCAATATTTATAAATAACATAATTCACTCAAACAATAAAAATATGAAACAATTTCGTTCAGTTGAAGTCTATCTTTCTCTTGCTGAAGCATCATCTGCTCAAAGAATAGTCGCAGGTGGCTTTTGCTAGATATAACCAATCTTGTTGAAAGCGATAAGACCCCTGCGCGGATACCTGATTTCAAATTGATCAAGACGAGATGATTCGAGTGTCAGGGTTTCGGGCGCAAAGGTTTCGAATGCCGGCTTCTCGAATTCAAAGGTCTCATACTCAAACACTTCCAAGCCGATGCTCTTGAGTACATCCTCGGGAAGTGTGTAATCCTGTTCGACCAATCCGAAAAACGTCATGCCTCTATTGACGCACAGGCCAACAAACACAGTACTTCCAATTTCGTAGGTTATTCCGCCAACAAGAGAACCTGCCAAGCTGCCGAGCATGTATCCAATAGCAGGAACAGGAATAAGAGCCTGTCCTAAATGACCCCCGCCCATGGCAATCAGCGCATAATAAGACTTGCGGAAAATGATCTCAGCAAACTGCACCTGCGTGATTTCGCCCTTGGCAAGACGATATCCTTCTCGCAGGCCTTCTCCTGCCAGAACAACAGCTAGCGCAACAGCTTCAGAAGATGCATTTTTGAAGGTCTCACCGAGAAGTCCTGACTTCATAGACTCTGTCAAAGCTGCCGTAATGGTTCCCGAAAGAAATGCCCCTGCGCCGGTTTTTGCAGTGTCTACCCCGTCATTCAGAAGCTGGTCAACATCGATGCGACCCTCAATAGCTGCATCTTTAATCGTCAATACAATAATCGGTGCTGCCTTAACGGCCATGGCAATAGTCGCAGCAGTTATTCCTGTTTTTAGAGACGACTTCATAACATGCTCAAGCTTTACAAGCTGCTCAGTGCTGATGCCTTTCGTGTCAAGGTCGACTCTTCCTTCCTTGACCTCTCGAGCGAGTTCTTTAGAAGCCTCTCTGGACAGTGATTTGGATTTGACACCGTCCCCATTACCGACCGTATCGGTCAACGCTTCTCGCGTTTCTTCGAGCCGGCTGACCTGCTCTTTTCTCGTTACGGACTCTTTTGCAATTCTCCTTTTCAGCTCTCTGACAGCATCTTCTTTTTGTCCCTCGGGAATAACCCTTCCCATGCCTTTATAAACAGAATCGTTGGGATTAGCTCCAGCTCGGATTGCTTCGGTGGCTCCTTTTGAGGTACTAGGGTTTCGAGAAGCTTCGTTGTAGGAAACGGCGTGAGCTTTCGCGCTGTGAGCGCCATCTTGGCAGTACTTGACTTGGAAAGACTCGCCCGTGTCAAGCTCCACATCTGCCGAGGCGAACCTAGTTGATCTTGGAACGTGTGCGCGATTTTCTGATCCGTTTAGGATTGCGTCGATGTTGTAAGTGTCCGCATGCCAGAATTCAGCAAGATCTCCGCTTAACGTATCGATAGTCTTTCCGCTTGTTGAAAACTCGAGAAGGTCACTTCTGAGTGTGTCTATTGCTGCATTTACTTCTTCGACCCATAGGTTACCCATTTGAGCAGCGACGCTTGCCCCGCTCGAGTCGGCATAGAATGAGTAACCCTCCTCAAAACCGTTCACGTTAGATGCCCAGGAATTCGCTGAGACTATCCATGTAGAAGACCAGGGTGAGCAAGGTATACTGCTGGTCGACGGCTTCGGCATTCTTTGTCTTGTCAACGCCTTTTCCAATCGCCATGTCCAACCTATTGGAAAGCTTAGAGGATTTACCCTTGTTCATGACAAGATCGACGATACGTGCCGGGGGGAAAGCGAACTCAACGACAGCAATTGCGTGATCGACCACGTCGTTCCCAATCTCCTTGTCCCTCTTGGGGCTGAACAAGAACGAAAGTTCTTTTTCGAAGCGCTTTCCGTATTCTTCGGCCAGCTGATAGAAATCAGCAGCATTATCTTTGTTCAGTGCATCATTTGCCACGCGGAGATTTGCATGGTTGCCTAGCCAACCATAGGTCATGCCGAACTTCGAAAACTTTGTATTGATTTCGGAGCAGTTCTTGCGGACATACTCGCTGTCGCCGAAGAATACAACGCTATTGCCAGATGCCAGGCTTTTTGAATTCGCCTTATGGTGCTCTTCGTCCCAAATAACGGCAGATACTGCACCGTCCTTGGTGCCGACTTGTTTGTCTTCTTCATCGTCGATACAGCTAATGAGACCCTGCAGGTAGGTTGCATACTTTAGATATTTTTCGTTTGCGACAATGACGAGCTGCTTTTTCACTAGATACCCCTTTCCGTGTTGTTCCTATTCACTATTTATATTATCCCACCTCAGAAAGATTTCTCGTCCTGTTTCAGCTGGTTGGTCAACATTGGCACTGGGACAATTTGTCCCAGTAGCTAAAACTCCGCTCCGCACTCATTGCAGTGCCACTCCGGATCGTCGCCCGTAATGTAGCAGCCTCCGATATGCACGCGACCCTCGTCGATGTCCTAGATAAGTCCTTCGAAATAAACGAAATCTCCCCAGATAATGCGCGTGATTCTTTTGCTTCCGCATTTAGGACACCGTGTCGCCATGCCAACATTAATCTGTCCATCGAAAGCCCTCGAAGCCTCCTTGCTCATAGCCATGAGAGGAAGGTCGTATTCGTTGATTTCTCTTTTCATTTTCGCCCTCTTTGAATACTGGGTGAGATGTAAACCTTTGCTCACGACATATATTCTAACTGGGTTGATGGTGTAACCGTGTCCGTTAGGACGGACAATCGAAAGGTTCCCAGGGTAATACCATTTTCCAAGCTCGCCAGAACTATGCGAGCCTATCGGTCAAGCCTGCCTTCACCTAACGCAGCATAAACATAGCACAGGTGGTGATGCGATGCACGTCGGGAACACTTAATGCCGGACGCAACTCGCATTTCAACATTGATGCTGGTACGTCAGGCGTCATTCGCCTAGGGCCACACCTATGCCACTGGGACAAATTGTCCCAGTAAGGGCGGGGGCCTGAATATGTCTTTTCTGCATTTGGGACCCACTAACCCCCATAACACCTAAGAGCCTCGTCTCCGAAAGCCTCCTTGGCGCTCTTCTTGTAGAAAACGAAAGCGTTCATGACGTAACGCCGCTCAACATAGAGGTACGACATGGACTGATAGGAGGACAGATGAAACCACAGAGCGATTGCGGAAGCAGCGTCCGAGACGGACAAGTCGCAGGTGGCTCAGTGAATGGATGACTGTTTCCGAGATGCAGGAATACATGCATGCCGGAAGAACCAAAGCCTATGAGCTTATCAAGGTCGGAGAGGTCAGGTCATACAGGCTAGGGAGGAGGATCCTCGTGAACAGGCCGTCTCTTGACCGGTAAATCAAAGCTAACGGAGCGCTTGTTGACCGAACCGACCAATGAGGCTCGGGCCATGTTCGTATACACTCACAGCTTCTGCACCATTGAAAAGCGAGGCATCGACTTGCCGCATCAAACGAGCTCGAAACGAGTCAGACGATGAACCATAAGACGGAACCTAGACCTATTCCCACTCAATCGTTACATGCCTCGTTTTGATGTAGTCAGCAGGATGTTTGAACTGGGGAAATAGCTTTCCCTATCGTGTAACTGACTACGTCGCGATGGACTTATCTTTAAAACTCTGTTGAATTTTTCTTGTTGAAAGCCATGTAATTCATACTCGCTTTTAATTCACTAATGATGTTTTCGCTACCGATTAAATCATCTGAATATTGATACGCAATGTCGTCCAAGTGCAAGAATATATTTTCAAGCTCTTTCACGCCCGACTTGCACCATTCTCCCCAAATGCCCATCGCCTTCTCGTCGCTATCAAGTGAACGGGACGAAACCATTTTATCAACCTCTGCTATGCAATTATGTAAACGCTTGCACGTTTCCAAAGAGGCTTGAAAGGCAATGATGGCCTTTTCAGGTCTATCGATACTGCTTTCGCTGAATGCGAGCTCTGCAGGTGATATCACCTCTGCGGTACCAGGATTATTTATGTGATTCATAAGAGTACTAAACAGATAAGTCTTTTTTATCAAACCACAGCCATTGGAAACGAACGCTACCTCAATACGCTCGACCGGTCCGTTGTACAGAAGCCACCATTCTATAAAGCGCTCATTTGATTCTAAATCGCACTTCATGAGATCTCGGATACAGCTTACTGCCACTTCTGAGAATGGAACCTCTGATGATGCTTTATAAGTAATTTTGAGCAGGCCATCGCAAATCGCTACGTTTTCTATATCTGGTTCTGCACTGAACCTATCTACAAGAAGAGGCTTAAGTTCCTGCAATGTCTTGGCTCTATAGGCTTGCTTGAAGAGCGTCTTCTCCTGCTTTTTGTCTTTCCTACACCATAAATAGTTCCAGTAAACAGCATGCTGAAACAGTTTTTCTTTCTGCTTCTCACTTATTAAGCACCTTCCCCCAAAAAGCTTTGAAAACTCAGAATTGCAAGCTTCGACTTTAGCGCAAGCCTGTGCAACATTGCTTACAGCTACTGCCGACGGACGCTGTCCACGATTAAGCGCGTATAAGAGCATGTTGTTAATGCTATTGAAGTGATTCTGCAGGCTTGAAAGAAATTTACTCGTGTCATTCAGAACAGGTTCTGTTTCCCTCTTTAACCCAAAAGCAGGTGCAGCTTCTTTTGGGTTGCTGCCATTCTTGCTGGAATCAAATGCCTCTGCTTGTCCAGAGCTGAACGCATAGGTATCTAGCGCACAAATCGGCAAGCCGACATCAATGGTGTCTAATTCCTCTTTTGCCTTTACTGCCTCACCACCAAATTGTTCCTGCAATCTTCTTACAGCCTTTTTGTTTCCACGCAGCAAGGCATCTGCTAGATGCGAGCAGGTATCCAAGGCCTTAATCGAGTCGGAAACAGTATCTTTCAAAGACTGTTCTAGCTCTTTCCAGTCTCTCGCGATATTGTCATCAAGCTTGCACATTCCGATGTAAAACTGATTAATAAGCTTCATCCAGTTGAGTGTAAGATTTTTCTCAGGGATATGTTTTTCGCAGTCGGGAATTTCTATACCGCCAATTAATGCCTTGATTCCAACATATTGCACGCAATACCTTCCGCAGTTTGGGAACAGTCGCCTCAGGTCGCATACTGCCCTCATAACAACATCATTTGGCAGGGAGCTGCTATAACGAGAAGATAAGTTCCCGCTTTCGATGCTATTGCTTATCTTCGGGGCAACCATCGCACTGACCTGACGCACTAAGCCTTCGGCATTAAGGCATTCTGGAGGTATTTCCTCGCGACTTTCGCTGCTCTCCTCTAGCGTCTCTCTTGTGACCAGCTCTGACGAGTCGAGCCAAACTATGCCATCTCTTTGACAAGTTTTGAATAAGATTGCTTGACGGTCCTCGCTGCTAACATCTATACCTATGCTGTTGTAACCAACAAGTAAGTCTAGAACGCGGTCTACATCTATTGACGCAAGGCCATCTACATGAACCAAGGCGTTAATTTTGCTATCGGGAATTAAACGCCCGAAACCCCTGTTTCCCACATACGCGAGAACGAAGCCGGCTTCGGATGCTTGACTGGGAAGCATGTCAACCGAAGGAAGGCGCTGCACTAATTTCGAAAGAAGCCGATCGGTCTCTCTGTATTCGGCTTTTCGACATGCTAGCTGAGCGACTAGATCACAGGCAGAGTCTCGCATAGCCTCATCGGGAAATAGCTCCAGTATGGGCAGCCAGTTCTCTTGATTATTTACACTCGTTATGTCTCCGGCAATCATGCTTAAAAGGAAGACGGGCAGTCCAGCACCAATCATATGTTGCCGTAAGTCGGCAGTAGAGTAATAGAAGCAGCGTGCGTCTTTCCAGACCATTGCTCGCAACGCTTGGGCGGAAGACTTCCAAGAAACTTGGGCAATATCAACCAAGTCATCAAGGCCATTTTGGCTAAATGAATTTTTCGAAAGATAGGGAATGAGAATGGCACCAAAATTGCCGGAGGCGCACTTGGCGGCACTCAGAACGAGTTCTTCCTCATTTTGGTAGAGCATAGGGGCAATGATTTCAGCAAGTAGCTTTGAGCGGTATGGATGCATGGGGAACACCAGTCCACGCTCTGCATCCGATCGTAGGAGCATCTCGTTCTCTAGAATCTCGAGCATTTTCTGTATGTTGTTTAGCCCTGATGCGCTTTTAAGTCTGGCAATGGACGAGGGAAGTCCATATTCACCGACGGCACTTGCAAGGTAGAGGAAAGTCAACCAGCTATCATGTTCTGTCTTGCGCAGATGTTTTACCTGCCCCTCAAGCTTCTGGCGAAGAGAGACATCATGGCTGAGGGAGTAAATGAACTCCATCAGGGGCCCCTCTCCTCCGAAAGACTTCCACGCGCTCTCAAACGATGGAAACAGCGAAGTATTGAACTGCTTGTACAAATGCCCTGCTTCATTCTTGTCGAATAGCAGAAAAACATCTGCACTTCCAACTTTCGATGCATCGTAGTAGGCCCTGGCAGCATCGTCCTCGCGGACGCTGACGAGTAGCTTCAAATTTGGACAATTGAGACGATTGATTTCAGTACATATATCCACCCATCCCGCATCGGCTCCACCTTCAACGTATGCATAGACGTTACTTTGCTGAGCCGCAAGCCCTCTAAGTGCAGCGACAATTCCCGGAGCATTTGTAGACGACACTCCATTAAGCAAATAAATATCGGAAATAGCATTGCGGTCCATGAGCCAGCGATAACAGACCGTTGATTTCCCTTGCCCAGAAGCCGCGCGGACGACAACTATATTTTTGGACTCGAATGCTTTGCTAATTTCCGATTGCCAGGTTGGACGTTCTATATCTAGGTTCAGGGCAATATGCTCAGGAACTGCGCTTGCTCCGGACCGATATTCAGCTTCCAACTCCTCAACGTCATGCTCGCTGCCAGCAAGATATTGGGACAAAGAAACAATTGTGTGACCGTAATTTTCAAGATAGCCTCGCGCTGAAGATGCCTGCAGCGCAAAGTTCACTAGCTTTGTCTGCCACTCTCGATCAGTAATTCTTATTCGGTTTCGACAGCATGAGTATATGTAGCTCATGATGTAATCGCGCGCCAACTCAACAGCGGCTCCCGTTTCAATACGATTGCTAAGTTGCTGCTCAAGTAGCGATGTAAGGGACTGTTCGTCAGCCTGCTCAATGCTCAAGTGCTCTTTGAGCCACTCGCAAAAATCATCTGGGTATCCATATCTTTCAATCATTTTTCGTCTAATGGAGCCTTCTACTTGCAGGCCTCCACCGACATCGCTCATTTCACGATCGACATTCCCAAAAACAACTACACGCGCACTGATATGCACGTCTTGTTTCCAGAATTCGTATATATGGCCGAAGAAAGAGTCATCCTTGTCCAGGTTTGTGTCTTTGGTTTTCGGATGCAAATTGCTGAGGTGAAAAGCATCGGATTTACAGCTCTTGACTTGGACGAATTCAATGCACTCTTGACCTGTCCCGCCTCCTACTACCACCATCAAATCTTCTATTGTTTCTGGTAGATAGATGAGGCCATCATTATTGTGCTCCGCCACTCTTGCGCCTATATAGAGTGCTTGAAGCCAATATCCTCGCCATGCATTCTCTGCCCCGAGAGTCGATCGCGACCCTGACCTGTGAAAATTGTCGAGAACAGTTTGCAGCTCTTTTGTAATCACGCCGTCTTCCATAGACTTCCTTGTTTGTTCTTATAGCCAAGTGAGCTCACTTGACATACTGCTATGCAGATAAGAAATACGTGAGCTAATTGAGTATGGCTAGAATTTCTTCCGCCGTCTCGCAGCACTGCGCCAACTCGATGTCAGCTGCGTAGGGATTCTTCTTTGCGTACTTGCCCCACAGCGCGAGCATCGTCTGATCAGTTGCGACCTCGTCGAGGACCGTCTGCCACCTCGCCATCATCTCCGCGCTCCCGCGCTTAGCGCATGTGCGTTCGAGCGCCTCCCTCAGCGTGAGGGTATCGCAACTGTCGCCCTTGCTCCTCCAGAGCAGGTGTATGTCGTAGAAGTCACGAGGACGTGTGTTGGTCACGCCGCGCGAGACGACGGTCTCGAGCTTCTCGGCAAGCACCGTCTCGAGCGGATAGGACATCAGACTGACGCTTCCCCCGTCAAACAGGAGCGGGTAGTCGTAGGCGATGGGTCCGGGCGTGATGCTGTCGCCCGTGGTGACGTCGATCTTGAGCGACACCGCCATAGGCGGATACATCGTCCTGAGGTAAACGCGTATGCCCGGGTAGTCGTCGGTCTCCCTGATATCCTCGGTGTGGTCGAACTCAAAGCCCCAGTCGTCGTCTACGCTAACGGCTGCCACCTCGCGGAAAATCTTCTCGGCGGATTCGTGGTTCAGCGTGAAGCCGGTGATTGTCGTGTCGAGGTCCATCGTCGTCCTGGACGCCACGCCCACGAGGGAGGAGATGAGCATGCCGCCCTTGATGACGACGTTGTCGCGCCATTTGGATTTCGAGAGGCGTTCGAGGAACCTCTCGAAGAGGTAGCTCTGCATCAGGGACTGAGCGGGGATGCCCACTTCCTTCGCCCTGGTGTTTATGCGCGCCTTGAGTTGCATCGCGTTCTTGGTCCTCACAGCAGCACCTCCAGGTAGTTGCGGATTTTCGCCTCAACGCCGAGGTCTCGGGCGTAGGAGATTAGCTTCATGGGGTCGCGGTCCTTGCTCCGCACATAGGCCTTCATCGACGGGGTGACCAGCTGGGCGTCCGGCGTACCCTGGCCGCGGACGAGGTCGCAAAGCGTCCGCTCGGCGTCATACGCCCTGACGGCGTTGCCGTATTCCGTCCGGACCTTGCAGAGGCCAAGGTCGAGGACATCGTCGGCGCAGGTGCGGCATACGATTCCTGCCGCCCTGGCCGCGGTCGCGTTGTAGCTCCTAGGAAAGGTCATCGTCGGGGCAAATGGAGCGCGGTCCGTCATGCCGTGGAGGTAGAGCGCCGTGTCATCCGAGAAGATTCCGCGAGAGAAACGGTGCTGCGCGATGTAGAGAGGATCCTCCCACACGTCGGGAAGCGCATAGAGGCCACGGTCTATCTGAATGAGCTCGCCAGCGTGCACGGCCTCCGAAAGCTTGCGCCTGGGAATACCGGCGGCCGTCACCTGCGCCGAGGTGACGTAGCCGTTGTAGTTCGTGACTATGTCCGTCAGGGTTTCCGTAGCGTCTCCCGTCATCATGTACTACTGTGCTGAACATTATCTAATATTCAGTATGAATGTACAACTGGAGTGCAACAGGTCGTAACGCGTCACTCCCCGAAGCGCAGTGTGAAGAGTAATTCCACAGTTTAACACCCATAAAAATAAGCCCCGAAATCCGAGGATTCCGGGGCTTTTTCGCGTTTGTCACTCCCCAAAAGTCCCGGTGGCTTTGTCTAATACAGGCTATTAGTTGCTAACCACCGCGACTAGACGTGTAGGATGAGACTAGATGAAATGGGCTATTTCTCTACTCCCACTCGGTGGTTATAGTTTTGCCGTCTCGTCACTCCAGTTGCACCCAGTTTTCGGCGGCATCTCGAAGTGAGTGCCGCTGAATGACGCGACGTCGCGTTTCATCGGCTTCGGGGACAAAAGCTGGGACAACTTCAAAAACCATTTTCAAACTCAGAGTATTGAGTTTTTATTTTTGTCCCAAGGGGCACGGAGAGCCGCCTTTGGAGGCTCGATATCGCCGAAAAACGCCCGTTTTGAAACTCAACCGCCTTTGAGCCTGCAAACCACCAGCTTCAACAGTAAGTGAGTCGACGCGGGTGGCTTACGAGCCGTTCACAAAACCGCAGGCCACAGGTCTTTGTCAACGATAAGCAAAGTGAATAGTCTCAGGTGGCTTGCCCATGAGTTGGCGTAAGCCTGTTTAGCAAAAGGCTAATCGGACACGACAGGCCGCCCGCATGGCGACGGCGTTTCCCGTGCGGGCACAAACAGCCCTGCGTGCCCTGTCGCGCGATATCCCAATGCGACGTTCAGAACCCTACCCGCCAAGCAGCCACCTCGCGAAATTCAGCACGAGCACGCCCTCCCGGGTATGGGGCTCATGCCTCGTGCGAGTGATGAGAATCTTCGGGAATGCATCCCCGATGGATAGAATCGGCGCAATCTCCCTCTCGAGCGTCGAATCGGCGCCGATATCGTCGCTCACATACACTTTCCTTCCCGGTTTCGAAACTTGGAAGGCAGTATGCGCAAGGATGCGTCGAGGTGCGATCCCAGTCGTACCATGCCAGCAGAGATGTCGAGGCACATTCGTTCATGCTGCAATGCGGGCATCGGAGATGAAAAACAGCCCGTCGGGTAGTCATGGGCGTGCGGGAGCCCGCATCAGTAACCTGCCTCCTCGGTTGTCCCTTCTTTGCATGGTCGTCTACATAAAGGAGGAACCAGCCATGCAGATCAGCATGCTTGCCCTTCTTGGGTCACGGACCGGGGAGGCGAGGGCCTCCGTCGGGACCGCCCCGAGCAACCGGCATATCCAAGGAATGACAAGGCTCGATCGCTGTGCTGGTCAGGATGCCGAAGCGGGCCGTCCGCCAATCGGAATGCGGGTCAGGATGCTGCAACGTGATTCCAGCTGCAGGATACGGCTCCTTTGCGGTTGCCGCAAAACCTGCTGGCAACATTCTTACTATCCGAATGATGTACGCATCCCTTGGGATCGTTTCGCCTGACCAGGGCCATCTTCAGCGCCTCATCGGCCAGCTCGGCAGGCGCCTCTTCCACGCGTAATAGCCCTGGCGGGTCACCTATGCAACCAAAGATACAAAAGGAATCGAATGGCCAGAGAGGATTGCCCTTTCCGATGGTCGATTCTTGACAGGCAAACTCAAGCCTCGTTAATATTACATGGTTTGCCAGACCGAATTAACAAAGGAGGGGTGTCGTGGTTGGTCTTTTCCGCACGTGGATGAGCGCCTAGAAAGCGGCGCTGTTGTGGCGTCGCGCTGTTTTTCTGCACGCCATTTCACGATTGGACATAACCATGATATTTGAAACCTCTCGGCGCAGGTCTGTTTCGCTGTGCCATTCATGGCAATTTAAGATTTGTTTCGTATGGGGCGGGGAGCTCGTGTCGACATTGACGAGCTTGATTCTCCAAATGGGTCTCATTTGGCATATCGCCCTCACGACAGAATCATCTTCCCTCCTCTCCCTGGCATCGTTAGCAGGCTTTCTGCCGATTGCTTTGTTCGGAGTCCTTGCGGGCGCCGTTGTCGACAGGCTGCCTTTGAAACGTGTTCTCATCGGCGCCGACCTCTTCGTTGCCGCGGTGGGCGCCGCCTTGGCGATTGCCTCGTTGGCCGGCAGCTTACCTGCGTGGTCAATACTCATCGCCCTGTTTCTCCGCGCAGCTGGCACTTCGTTCTACACGCCGGCCTCCCAATCCCTCACGCCCCATCTCGCCCCGCCAGAGCATCTCGTTCGCCTATCGGGAGTGATGCAGGCGATTCAGTCCGCCGGATACATTCTTGGCGCCGCGCTCGCGGCAGTGATTTATCCTGTGGCGGGCATTACCGCCATGATTGCCCTCGACGTGCTGGGGGCGCTTTTCGCTTCTCTAGCTGTCCTCGCCGCTCAGATAGACGCAGGAGGACTCGACGAAGCCGACCGCAGCTCGTCCTTTTCCAATAAAGTTCGAGAACTTTTCTCTGAGATTTCGGACGGCTACAAGCTGATCAGGGGATACAGGGGGCTGTTCGCCCTTCTTTGGTGCGGGTTCGTCTTCGCTTTCGCGTTCTCCCCGCTCGCGGCATTGTTCCCAATAATGACCTTGGGGCATTTTGGCGGTAGCACGGGGGATGCTGCTTTGGTGGAAATCCTTTTTTCTGCAGGCATGCTGGCTGGGTCCGGCATTTTGGCGGCCACGGGAGGGTTCCGCAATAGGTCGCTCACCATGGTCGCCGCGATCGCCGGCTTCGGCGTCGTCGCAATCGCATCCGGATTGATCGGCCCGTCGCTGTTCGCCGTTTTCCTACCGGCGAGCTTTCTTATGGGCGCATGCTCCCCGTTGTACGCGGGAACCCAGACTGCCCTTATGCAGGAGCAGATACCTCCTGAGTACCTAGGCCGCGTTTTCGGCCTCTACGGAACCATCATGGCGTGGGCCATGCCCATGGGCCTCGCGGCCCCCTCCGTTTTTGCGGATCTGCTTGGAGCTCCGTTATGGTTCGTCGGCTCTGGAGCGACCATGGTACTGCTTGCGATGGCTATGCTGCTTGCTCCGAGCGTCCGAAACGTGGGGAAAAGAGATACCGGGCGGATTCAATAGCCCAAGTATTCGAAAAAAAGAGGCGGCAGCCATCGGTTCACGCGTCAGCCTTCAAGCCCTTGCGACGACGAGGTATTGCGCCGACATCCCACATCGCGCTCCTTATTCGTCGCCAACTATCATTTTCGGATTTGCCGGCTTGCGCAAGGTCAAAACGCTCGCGCCGGCAATTGGGCAAAGGCGAAAAATCGACGTGAGCAATCTTTTTTGGCATGGCTGCGCTTCCAGTAAAAGGCTAATACACAAAAGGCGGTTCAACCTATGGAACTCATAGTCAAAGCTAAAGACATCTTTTTGGAATATGCCGGCCGCGATATCCTGGATATCGAAGAGTTGGAAATCTACTCCTACGATCGCATCGGCTTGGTGGGAGACAATGGCGCAGGCAAAACCAGCCTGCTTAAAATTCTGAGCGGCAATCTTACCATTGCGGACGCCGACGTCAGGCGCTTCGGCAGCATTGCCCTCATCGGCCAACTCGATGAACTCGACCTTGATGCGGCTCAGGACAGTGGTGAGATGCTCTCCCGTCTCAACGTCGCCGGAGTGGCGCAGGAGACGATGAGCGGCGGGGAGGAAACACGCGCCAAGATTGCCTCTGCACTCTCCCAGCATGCAAGCGCAATCTTCGCCGACGAGCCTACGAGCCACCTCGACCAAGACGGCATCCGCCTTCTCGTCGGACAACTCAAGGCATTTGATGGGGCTCTGCTCATCGTGAGCCATGACCGTCATTTTCTCGACCAGGTGGTAGACAAGATCTGGGAGCTCAAAGACGGCGGTATTTCCGAATTCTGGGGTGACTACTCCGACTATCTGCGACAGAAAGAAGAAGAGCGCAAAGCTCAGGCGACTCGATACGAAGAGGCGATGCGCGAGCGCGATCGCCTCGAAGCCGCCATCGAAAAACAACGGAAAAAAGCACGGCAGGTCGACGCCAAGCGGAAGGCTGCGAAAAAAAGCAACGAGTATGCAGGTCGATTGGGGCATCAGAAAGCAACCGGCACCAAACAGAAGAGGATGTACCAGGCGGCTAAGGACATGGAGAAGCGCCTCGAAGCGCTCGAAGGGATTGAGGCCCCAGATAGCATTCGCGCCGTGCGGTTCCGCCAGAGCAAGGCCCTGGAACTGCATAGTAAATTTCCCATCTCGGCAGACGATTTCAGCTTGAGCTTCGGCAACTGCATGCTCTATGACCACGCGAAATTCGAGATACCGCTCGGTGCCAAAGTGGCCATCACCGGTGGCAACGGTACAGGAAAGACCAGCCTGCTGAAGGCAATCGCTCGACGCGCCGACGGTATCAACATCTCTCCCAAGGCAGAGATCGGTTACTTCGAGCAAACAGGCTACAAGTTCGACGCCCGTCAGTCTGCGATCTCGTTCATGCAGGATGGTTGCGAGTACAGCATGACCGAAATTCGAGGCATCCTCGCCTCTATGGGAATCGGACCGCGCGACCTGACAAAGGACGTTGGCGTTCTCTCGGGAGGCGAAGTCATCAAGCTGCTACTCGCGAAGATGCTGCTGGGCAGATACAACATCTTGCTCATGGACGAGCCTGGAAATTACCTGGACATCAAGAGCGCCGAAGCCCTCGAGCAGATGATGAGCGCCTATGCCGGAACGATAGTGTTCGTCTCCCACGATAAGAGGCTGGTCGAGAACGTCGCAGACATTGTCTACGAAATAAAGGACACCAAGCTAGTCAAAATCTTTCAGCGCGAATAGCCCTAAATGAGCAAGAAATAATCCCCGAACGGAGACAAGGGAGTAAAACGGCAAAGAAAGAGCCTCCGTCCCAACGCAGGGAACGGAGGCTCTTTAATCGCTTTTACTCATCTCCGTCGCTGGTGGCTTTGTCATGACTCTCGTACGAAACGAAACTCAGCGGCATAGTGCGGCACTCAAAATCGCAGGTCAGAACCCTGTCGTCCTACTCCCACTCAATAGTTAAAAATTCTCTCCAGTTTGCTCCAGTTTGTCGCAGTTTGCTCCAGTTGATCCTACTTATGCCCAGTCTCAAAAATTGCCGAGAATCCATGGGGTCAAATTTGGGTCACGGTTTTTCGAGCAATTCTGGACATTCTCTGGGGTCACGCTGGGTCACGACGAAATAAGAAATCATAGCTGGCCCATCACGCTGGCGAGAGTCGCCTTTGCCGTAGTGCAGCAGTCCTGGAGCAAGATCCCCTTCGCATAGGGACTCTTCCGAACGTATTTCTCCCACTGAGAAAGCATGAACACATCACCGGCAACGTCGTCGAGCACCTCGGCCCAACGGGCGATGGCGGTTCGGCTTCCCCTCTTCTCGCAAGTGGAGTCGAGCGCGTTGCGTAGGACGCCCATGTCGACGCGGTCTCCCTTGGTGCCCATCAGAATATGGATGTCGTAGAAGTCGCGGGGGCGGGTGTTGGCAACTCCGCGGGTCACCACGGTTTCCAGCTTCTCCGCCAGCACTGTCTCGACCGGGTATGCCATGAGCGTGATCTCGCCTTCGCCGAAGAGCAGAGGGTAGCTGTACTCTACGGCTTCCGGCGTGATCCTGTCCCCAGTGGTGACATCAACCGTCAAGGGCGCGGACATCGGAGCGTAGTTCGCCTTGAGGTGTACGCGGATGCCGGGGTAGTCGTCGGTCTCCCTGATATCCTCCGTCCTGTCGAACTCGAACTCCCAGTCGTCGTCCGCCTGCACCGCCGCGATCTCGCGGAACGCCCTCTCCGCCGACTCATGGGTGAGGTCGAAGCCCCTGACAGTAGTGTCCAGGTCCATGGTGGTCCTGGAGCTCACGCCGACGAGGGAGGAGATGAGCACGCCGCCCTTAATGACGACGTTGTCGCGCCACGGAGATTCCGCGAGGCGTTCGAGCAGCCTCTCCAGCAGGTAGCTCTGCATCATCGCCTGGGCGGGGATGCCCGCCTCCTTGGCCATGTTGTTGATGCGCGCCTTGAGCTGCATCGCGTTCTTGGTCCTCACAGCAGCACCTCCAGGTAGTTGCGGATCTTCCTTTCGACGCCGAGGCTGCGGGCGTACCCGACGAGCTTCGCCACGTCCCGCTTGGGGCTTTTCGCATAGGATTGCATCGCCGGGGTGACGACCTGCGCATCAACCGTGCCCTGGCCCCTGACCAAGTCGCAGAGCGTCCTCTCCAGGTCGTAGGCCCTGACGACGTTTCCATGCTGGGTGGTCAGCTCCGTGATCCCGAGGTCCAGCACGTCGTCGGCGCAGGTGCGGCAGACGATGCCCGCCTCCCTGGCGGGAGTGGCGTTGTACCCCCTCGGGAACGTCATGGTGAGGGAGAAGGGCGCGCGGTCGGTCATCCCGTGCAGGAACAGCGCGGTGTCGTCGGAGAAGACTCCGCGCGCGAACCTGTGCTGTGCGACGAGGTACGGGTCCTCCCAGGTCTCGGGCAGCGCGTAGAGGCCGCGGGCGACCTGGACGAGGTCCCCCCTGCCGACGGCCTCGGTGAGCTTTCGCCTGGGAATGCCGGCCTCTGTCGCCTGAGAGGCGGTCACATAGCCGTTGCCGCTTTCTGCCATTTCAACCAGAACCATCGCGTACCTTCTTCGCGTGCTTATGTACTTTCATGCTGAATATTATCATATTATAAGCATAAAAGTACAGATTTGATAGTAACGTTCAGCGTCTATATCTTGCCCATGTGGCGTAATTCCTGATGTGAAAGATAGCTTGGCTCAAAAAATGAATGCTCCTCGGACAACCGGGGAGCATTCCAAATTATTGATTCATATGGTTATGAGGGCATTTCTGCTCGATGTTGCGATTTATACCCCCATAACCAAGGATTTCTTATTCCCACTCAATGGTCGCAGGTGGCTTTGGAGTGATGTCGTAGGCCACGCGGTTAACGCCAGCAACCTCACTGACGATGCGAGAAGAAATGCGGGTCAGCAACTCATAAGGAAGCTTTGCCCAATCAGCAGTCATAGCGTCGCTCGACTCAACGGCGCGCAAGATAACTGGACGGGCATACGTGCGCTCATCACCCATTACACCAACGGACTTAATGTCGGGTAGCACGGCAAAGTACTGCCAAACACTGTGCTCGGAGTTACGATCGCCTGTCTCGTCAAAGAGCTGGGCGTTGTAAGCGTCAATCTCTTCACGGACAATAGCGTCGGCGTTGCGGAGAATCTCAAGCTTTTCTGGGGTAACGTCGCCAATGATGCGGATAGCAAGGCCAGGACCTGGGAATGGTTGCCTGTAGACAAGGTTCTCTGGCAGGCCAAGCGAAACGCCCAGCGCACGGACCTCATCCTTGAAGAAGTGATCCAGGGGCTCAATCAGGTCAAAGTGAACGCCCTCGGGGAATGGAATCAGGTTGTGGTGGCTCTTGATAGTTGCCGCCTTGCCGCCGGTCTTACGAGCACCAGACTCAATAATGTCAGGGTAGATGGTGCCCTGCGCCAGGAACTGAACGCCGTCCAGCTTCTGGGCCTCGTCAAAGAAGACCTTCCAGAACTCAGTGCCAATCAGGCGACGCTTCATCTCTGGCTCAGTAACGCCGGCCAGAAGCTCTGCATAGCGCTCCTCTGCGTGAACGTGAATCAGAGGCACGTTGAACTGCTTGCGGAAGACCTGCTCAACCATCTCTGGCTCGCCCTTACGGAGCATGCCATGGTTAACAAACACACAAGTTAGCTGATCGCCGATAGCACGGTGGACAAGGGCAGCAACAACAGAAGAGTCAACGCCGCCGGAAAGCGCCAAAATAACGCGACCATCGCCAACCTTCTGGCGAATCTCCTCCACCTTCTGCTCAATGATGTTATCCATGGTCCACGTCTTCTCAAAACCACAGATATTGAACAGGAAGTTAGAAAGCATCTGAGAACCGCACTCGGTGTGGTTGACCTCTGGGTGGAACTGAGTGGAATACAGGTTCTTAGCAGCGTTTTCCATAGCTGCGATGGGGCAAACATCGGTAGAAGCGGTAACGGTAAAGCCCTCTGGGACCTCAGACACTGCATCGCGGTGGCTCATCCAAACGGTCTGCTGCTCAGCGGTGCCGTCAAAAATGCGACTCTCCCCTGCGCGGGTCAGATGAGCTGGGCCATACTCGCCCTTCTCGGTATGTCCAACGGTACCACCCAGGGTAACCGCCATAATCTGCTGTCCATAGCAGAAACCAAAGACAGGAAGACCAAGCTCCAGAATCTCTGGGTCAATCTTTGGCGCATTCTCAGCATAAACAGAAGCAGGGCCGCCGGACAAAATAAGCGCAGATGGATTGAGCTCACGAAGCTCATCTGCGGAAATATCACAAGGAACAATCTCGGAGTAGACGTTAAGATCGCGCACGCGACGTGCAATTAACTGGCCGTACTGGGCACCAAAGTCTAGAACTGCAACAAACTGCTTGGGCCTGGACTCGCTCATGCATGACTCCGCTTCTCCGGTTTCCCGGTCACTCTTAGATTCTGCGCCAACGCAATGCCGCACGTATGGACACATATCTCTACCACGAATTTATTGCTATTAATAATACCTTCAACCAGCCGATAACACCACGAGAGATTGCGCGCGCCAAAAACTCTTCTTATTCTGCGCAAACAAAAGACGGCAAAGTTCTATAATCTGACGAGAAATGCTACTAATTTCTAACAATTATAAAACACAAAATATGGCGAGAAGAGCAGGTCAAAGACACTATAACTTGAAATGTAATTGTTTTGTGACGACCAAGACTGGTAACAGTTTTTAAGTATCTATCTGCAATAATTTTCTCACGCTCGCAAGACGAATTGGAGTTTGGTTTATGAAAAAAGTACTGTTCAGACTAGGTGCATTTCTTGTGCCATTTATGATAGTTGTTACTTTTGTGACAACATTCGCTTCTGCTGCAACTGTTTCACCGGTTCAAATTACCAGCATGTCTGTGGCTGATGATACCTATACACCAGTAAATGAGATTACCACTGATAATCTGTACCATATTACAATTAACTGGGAATCTACCGCATCTACCGTGGCAGAAGGTGACTATTTTGATATTACTCTGCCCGATAAAGTCCAGTTCACTGCCACACAAAACACAACTCCAATTGAAGTTAAAGATCCTAACGGTGCAACCGTAGCGTGGGCTTATCCAACTCCAGCAGCAGGTAGCATCTTCGGTGGAACTCTGCATGTTGTTTATACAGACTATGCAAACACCCACACTCAGATTAAGGGTACTTTCTCGCTGTCCGCTCTCTACGACCGCGATGCTATCAACGCAGGTGACAACACCCACATTGACTTTGGCGTTAACGGCACCGCTGTTCCTCTCAACATGATTGTTCGTCCAAAGAACACTATTGGCCAGGAGTGGCTCAACAAGTGGGGCGGCCCTGTTACCGGCACTGAGTCCGAGGTACTTTGGTATGTTCGTCTTAACTACTCCGCTGCTCACATGACTGGCGTTGAGTTCTCTGACTCCCTCTCTGATAGAAACGGTGGCGACCTGCCAGCTTCTGTAACCTACATTGCCAACTCTTTCCACCTCTATCGCGCAGACTTTGATGGAACGGGTAACTACAGCAACCTCCAGGAGGTCACCATTCCTAATGGCGCACTTTCTATTGCAGCTGACGGTCACTCCTACCACCTCAACCTGAGCGGCGTTGACTTCTCCCAGGGCCAGCGTTACCTCCTGCAGTATCGCACCACCTTTATCCCAGGTATGGCTCTGCATAACTATGGCGTGCTTACCAATGCTGGCGGTGCTCCAAGAAGCGAGATTGGCTTTACCTACTACTCTCCAAACAACTCCGGCGCCGCAATCGGCAATCTTGTCGGCCGCATCCGCATCATCAAGGTTGATGCTGACAACGCAACTACCCAGCTTCCAGGCGCAACTTTTAAGGTAACAAGCGTTGCTAACCCAGCTAATACTTGGACTCTTACTACAGGCGCCGACGGAACTGCAACCTCCGAGAGGCTCACTACCGGCTCCTACACCATCGAAGAGCTCACTGCTCCAGATGGTTACGTGCGCGACACCACCGTTTACACCGTAAACGTTGACAATCAGTCCGGCACTATCAAGATTATTGAGAACAAGAAGAACGCTCACGCAGACATCCCTGTACAGAAAGTCTGGAATGGCGCAGAGGGTGGAGCGGTAACTGTTCGCTTGCTTGCAAACGGCGTTGACACTGGTAAGACCCTTACCTTGAGCTCTGACAATAACTGGCAGGATTCCTTCACGGGTCTTGAGGCTTATGCTGCTGACGGCTCCGAGATTACCTACACCATCTCTGAGGACGAGGTAGCCGGCTACACCAGCCAGATTACTGGCGACGCAACTCAGGGCTTTGTAGTCACTAACACCCAGGTTCCTCCAACTCCAGAGAAACCTGCTAAGACTCGTAAGAAGTCCAGCCTCCCCTACACAGGAGATGCTTCTTCTGTTGCAAGCGTCCTCTTTGGATCTTTGGCAGCACTGGGCAGCGCAGTTGCACTTAAGCGTCGCAAGTAAGCCTGACGCGCAATCGTAGCAGCACAGACGCGCAGCTTCACACAACGTTACAAGAACGTCTTGTCCTCGTGGCAAGGCGTTCTTTTTTGGCGAGAAAACCGTCTCTTTTGCAAGGCTCCACAGAACTTCTCGCCTCCTTAATTGCATACAGAAAAATGACCTATTCGGAATCACGTATAAAAAGAGACTAATGTCCAGCATTTAGATTTATTAGGAGTAATATTTATCCATTTTTATTACGTTAAGCTGCACATAGTGTGGAATGTTCGTTGTGAACAATTGTGAAGAACTTGTGAATTTAGCTGTACTTTATTTAAAAGGTATCAGAAAAAGAACCGATAAATTCCTTGTACCTGCATAAATATTTGAACTTTAAAAAAGCTATATAAATATATACAGAATCTCAAATAAATTCTCTTTGTAATAGGTGAAAATAGACGCATCTATTGCAAAGGAGTCCTGATGAACAAACGACTGTTTAAGCTGTTAAGTTTTGTCTTCATGCTGGTCCTGGCGCTTCCGCTTGCTGCAAAATCAGCTTTTGCTGAGACTGCAAGCACTGAAGCTGCTACAGGCACCCCTAAAGCGGTTGTCGCAACCATTACAGACTTTAGAGTTGAAGATCGTTTTGGCAATCCAACTACCGTTGTTAACAAGGCAAATGTGTATGCCATTGCTATGACGTGGGACGCCTCTGCAAACGCTAACGTAGAGCCGGGCGATTACTTTGACGTCACCCTCCCTAACGAGATGAGGTTTACCGCAGCTCATCCTGCGTCTACCTTTAACATCACCGATGCAGCAACCGGCGAGGTCATGGCAGTAGCTCACGTCACCCCTGGTACCGATGGTTTTGGTGGAAACATGCGTGTTGTCTTTACCAACTACGTTAACAACCACACTGACCTGCGCGGTACCGCTCGACTTGGCTTTACCATTGATTCACAGCGTGTTCAGACAGGTACCGGTAAATCTTTTATCTTTACTGTCTCTGGCAGTCCTGTTCCTGTAACGTTTGACGTCACCGCTCCTGGTACCATTGGTACTGAGTTCCTCTCCAAGTGGGGCAAGATTATTGAGGGCAACGCAAACGAGATTCAGTGGACCGGCCGCATCAACTACTCTGGTGGTAACTTCCACAACGTCCGTCTACACGACCAGCTATCCGACCAGGGCGGCGGCGATCTTCCTTCCGAGATTACCTATGTTCCGGGAACCTTTGAGCTTTGGAGCGCTCGCTTTGATGAGTACGGCTCAACCATTCCAGGAACTGCAACTCGCATTCCTATTACCCCAGGTATGCTCACCATTTCTCCTGATGGACAGTCGTTTGATCTTGACCTTTCTGGCATAGACCTCAGCAACGGTCAGAGCTTTAAGTTCACCTATCGCACCACCTATGTACCTGGTGTTGCCCTGCGTAACCTCATTACCATGTACTCTGACAACCCTGAGTACCGCTCCGATTGGGTATATCGCAACGCAACTTCCGGCGGAGAAGGTACTTCTACCATCATCGCTCGTATCCGCATCATCAAGGTGGATAAGAACGACCACAACACCAAGCTTGCGGGTGCAGTCTTTAAGGTGACCAGCACCACTGATCCATCCAAGACCTGGACTATTACCACTGGTGAAGATGGCACCGCTACCACCGAGAAGCTCCCTGCTGGCACCTACAACGTTCAGGAGATTACCGCTCCTGCTGGCTACCAGCTCAATACCGATACGTATAACCTCACCGTTTCTGCAACCACCGGCGTTATTAAGACCGTTGAAGACGAGAAGACCCCAACAGTTGACGTACAGGTCAACAAGACATGGGTGGGACTGTCGGTGGTCCTGTTACCGTCAGGCTCTACAAAGACGGCGTTGCTAGCACCGAGACAGTTACTCTTGACCAGACCAACGGCTGGGCAGGCACTTTCACCGGTCTTCTCCGCAACGATGCAACAGACGGTCACGTTATTGCTTACACCGTAGTAGAAGAGAACGTTCCTGCTGGATATACCAGCGCAGTCTCGGGCAACCAGACTGATGGCTTCACGGTTACCAACACCGAGATTCCACCAAACACTCCTCCTACCACGCCACCAAATACCCCACCAAATACACCACCAAACACCCCACCTGCAACTCCTCCATCAGAGACTCCAAAGAAGCCAAAGAAGAAGCAGCCAAAGCTTCCTGAGACTGGCGACTTCTCCGAGATTGCTCTTGTTGCAGTAGCTACCCTGGGCAGCGTTATTACAACGCTTGGCTATGCTCTGAAGGATCGCCGTAAGTAAGGCAGCGTTGCGCAGTAAGTAACGACATGAGCAAAAGTTGCTCGTACTTCTCGCGCCAAGCTCCACGAACTTCTCGCACACATCCCCGCTTCACACGTTGAAGCGGGGATTTTTTGTGGCAGGTTTGTTTCCATGCAGCACAAAGACGCAAAATTGCGTATAGTAGATGTTTGACAAAACGCATTGGGCAAAACGCAGATTAAACACAAAGGAGCCCCAATGGCCAGAAGGTCACATTCATCTCAGAATCACGGTCACAACAGCCGTGATAGGTACGAAGATACCCCTGAGTACGATACAGAGGACTTCGCACAGGACGATTATGACGCTTATAATCAGGGCGCATATCAGCCTCGCACGCTGGGCAGCGTTCGAAGCGCAGGTGCAAGTTCTGCACGCAACAATCACGAATCCCACGGCTCCAGGTTTACGCGCGAGCCTTTGATTGGACAGACCAACGTCGGCGACGAGTGGCCTGAAGAAGCTCCAGTTCAGCAGCAAAAACACACCCACTTTGCTGCTCATCGTGCTGGCGCTGTCAGCCATGCGCCTTCTCGTGCAGAAGGCGTTGGGGCATACTCTAAGAAGCGCCAAGGATCTTCTCGCGGTCGTGGCCTTAAGATCTTTGCCGGCATTCTGGGCACGTTGCTGCTGGTAGCAGGCGTAGCATTTGCGTGGTGGATGCTGGATACCAACTCAAAACTTCGCCAGGGCTTGGACGCAAACCTGCAGGCCACGCTGGTTCAGGTTGCTCCATCCGACCCGTTCTACATGCTGCTTCTGGGCGTGGATAAGGACGAAGGGCGTGCAGAGAACTGGGGCGATTCCGACGCAAACTTCCGCGCCGACACCATCATCCTGGCTCGCGTGGACCCCAAGAACAAGAAGATTACCCTGATTTCCATCCCCCGAGATACTATGGTTGACCTGGGAGAACACGGAAAGCAAAAGATTAACTCCGCATACAGCTATGGCGGTGCATCCGGAATGGTCGAGGCCGTTTCCAAGCTGGCAAACGTCAACATCTCGCACTATGCTGAGGTAGACTTTGAGTCGTTCACCAAGATTGTGGATTCCATCGGCGGCATTACGGTCAACCTGCCCGTTGCTGTTTCTGACATGCAGTACTCAGGCATCGACCTTCCCGCTGGCGAGCAACAGCTCAACGGCCAGCAAGCGCTTGGTCTTTCTCGCAGTCGCCACGCGTACGACAACTACGGTGCAGGCGACTTCTACCGCGCGGCTAACCAGCGCATGATTTTGACGGCCATTGCCAAGAAAGTCCTGCAGCTGGACCCCGTTTCTATGTCCGGTGCCGTGTCCACCATGGCTGAGAGCGTAACTACTGACTTCAACGTTACCGATATTGTGGGCCTGGCCATGTCATTCAGGGGCATGGATACATCCAAGGATATGTACTCTGCACGCACGCCGACAACGTCCGAGCTCATTGATGACGTGTGGTATGAGATTGTCGATAAGAGCGCGTGGAAGACCATGATGGACCGCGTAAACCAGGCGCTGCCTCCTCTGGAGGATGCAAGCGCTGACGAAACCACAGGCGTTGTGGGTACCGTTGGAGGAGACCCTTCAGCTATCGACAGCATCAAGCCTGACTACACCGGAGAAGTTGCCGTGCTCAATGGCACCGACGTTCAAGGGCTTGCAGCTCAGAAGGCTGGCATCCTGAAGACAAAGGGCTACACCGCCTACGCCGACAGCTCTCTGGAGCATCCAACCGACTCGATTATTGTCTACGACGGCACGCGCACGGGCCTAGCAAAGGCTGTTGGCGTTGCAAAAGCGCTGGATATCCCTACCGCTAACATTAAGGCAAACGACGGCTCCTACCCAACTGACGTGGACATCACCGTAGTCCTGGGCACCGATCAGGCTCCTAAGCGCTAGCGGTCCACGCGGCGACCCGCGGCGGCGACACGCGGCAGCACGCGACCCGCAGCGGCACGCGACCCGCGACCTGCTACGGCATGCGACCCGCGACCCTCGACACCACCCCACCCCACACAAAAACGGGCGAGAAGACCGATCTTCTCGCCCGTTTCACGTTAACTATCAGCGGTTTTGTGGCTTAGACGTTAAAGCGGAAGTGCATGACGTCGCCGTCCTCGACCACGTACTCCTTACCCTCGATGCGCAGTTTGCCCGCAGTCTTGCAGCCGGCCTCGCCGCCCAGCTCCACGTAATCGTTGTAGCTGGCAACCTCAGCCTTGATGAAGCCGCGCTCAAAATCGGAGTGGATGACGCCGGCGGCCTCGGGAGCCTTAGCGCCAATGCGGACGGTCCACGCCCTGACCTCCATAGGGCCAGCGGTGAAGTAGCTCTGCAGGCCAAGCAGCTTGTATGCTGCCTGAGCAAGCGTCTCCAGGCCGGAGT
>CAURGZ010000010.1:0-25556 GCA_963524285.1 uncultured Atopobium sp. | reverse complement strand
ATCTGCGAAGAAGACCGAGCATTCTTGCCGTACATCCACTCCGGCCGCGGCTTTAGGTTTATCCGCAGGTAATTAGCCGCTTTCTGCTAGTTGAGTTGCTCGTGCGAGCGCGCCATATGCGCCGTGGTTACGCGGTGGCAAGTATGGCGCGCCAGAGCGCGTTGGTTGCACGGGGTGCATGAGGCGCACAGGGCGCACGAAAACGTACGAAGGTACCTTGCGTGCATAAAGACCGCCTAATATGCACAAAAACTAATCAAGAAATTGATATGTCATTTAGAGGGTGCTGTTTTGGGTAAAAAACCCGTTTAGTTGGAAATAAATTTTTGGTTTTGCCATTTTGGCATTTACGTTTAAGCAGTTCAGAAATAATGTGAATGCACATGAAAAATTCGTCCAATTAAAAGTGCTGGTAAATCGCTTGCATAGAAATTTGCCAATCCTGCATATTCCAACTAAACGCATTTTTTACCACTTCGCACTGAAATGGGCCATTTTTTGATCAGAGAAAGTCATTTCGCACCAAAAAAGGCCAGTTGGCGCCAAAATGGCATGGGATCAAGCTATGTGCAACCGTGTTTCGCACGAGCAATAAGCTTACTAATTAGCAAAGACTTTCCCACTCAACAAAGAATTGCCTGCTAAACAAGCTGCCTCCCATTTCCTCGGTGTCGGGAAATAGGAGGCAGCTTAAAAGGTAATGTAACAGCTTTTACAACCTGACGATAACATCCTCAGCTGGCTGGCGACGCTTCTGGACAGGATCCATATCGCGATAGCCCAGGCTAAGCATGCAGGAAACGCCAAAGTCGTTGTACTGTCCACCGTTGAGAAGACCCTCTTCTTCCAAAATCTTATCGACAGCCTCGCGGTTAAAGCCTTCGATTGGGCAGCTATCAACGCCAATCATGGCAGCCATAGTGAGCATGTTTGAAAGCGCAATGTAGGTCTGCTTGCAAGCCCAATCAAAGGTTGCACGCTCGTTGCCTACCAGGTCAAACATGTTCTCCTGGAAGTTCTTGAAGGCTGCAGCGTAAGTTGGCTCAAAGTCTGCAGGAAGTTGCTTGATGTCGTGCATCATATGTTTAACGTAAGCAGACTCTGCGTTGACGTTCTTGCGAGCAAGCAGAATAACCAGGTAATGAGCACCGTTAAGGGACGCGCGAGCACCATAGCATGGCTCGTAAAGTTTCTCTTTAAGGCGAAGTGACTGCTCAGAAGCCTGATCCTCTCGTAAATTAACAACCAGGAAGCGCCAAGGCTCCAAGCCGTAGGAACTTGGTGCCAGACGACCAGCCTCAAGAATTACGTCAAGGTCCTCGTCAGAGACGTTTTTGGTTGGGTCGAACTTCTTGGTTGCAAGTCTCCACTGGTAGGACGAGAGAACTTTGTTTGCAACGTGCTGTGCGGAACAGGCCATATGAGGTCCTTTCTTGTTAGTGGTGTGGCGCCGAGCTGGTTGCGCTGAGCTGAGAGGCGCGTTGGGTGCGCTAAGCCGGAAGCGCTACTCGGAAAAGTGTCACTCAGGAAGACGGCGCGGGGGAGTGAGACGTTTGTGAGCTGGGGCGCTATGCGCGGAAGGCTACTCGGAAACGATAAAGCGACCAGGCTGTCCAAGCTCCCACGTACCCTTGAGGTCGGAAGCAAGCTCAAAGTGCAGCTTGGAGATACCCAGGTCATAGTCTTGGATGAGGTGGCGCTGGTTAGGCATAGATGCGCTTACCACTCCATCTGTCAAGTCAAATACAACGGGAAGCTTGTTGATGGCGGTTGGGCATGCCAAAACCGCATCAATGCCGCGATTAAACCACTCGGGCATCTGCTCTGGCTCAGTTGGAGTACCGTTTGTCGTCATAATCTGCGCAGGCTTTTTGGTGCGCAGACGAATTGCGGTACGAATGCCCTCCTGCTTGAGCGGAATCTTCTCCGGAGCATATCCGATGGAGATAATAATACCCAGCTTAAGGCCGTTGTACTCGTCGCGAGCCAGGGTCTTCCAGTCCATGGTCTCGGCAATCCAGCATGAACCAATGCCCAGCTGGGTGGCGAGAAGAACGATCTTCTCGCCATAGTAGCCGATGAGTTCACGGGCAATTGCGTCTTCACAATAACCTGCTACGTAGTGGTAAATGGGACCGACAATAGACCTGTTCTTCATGTGAACGGAAGTGCCATCCTCAAGGTGAGGACCCTCGATGGTAAGGATTGCGGGATGATCAGGCGCTTTCTCTGCCATCTGGGTATTTGCGACGTCAATGGCTTCCTGGAGCTGAGAAAGTTTCTCTTGCTCAATAGGCTTTTGGTCGTACGCGCGCAGAGATATGCGCTGGTCCATAGCTTCTTTTACGTCCATCGTGGTCCTTCCTGGAGCAAGGTTAAAGCAGCGAGCCAAATCGCTTGACGTAGAGGCTCTTAATTATGGTGATAAGAACCATATACCCGCTCATGAGTGCCACTAACCACCCAAAGAATGACAAAGGCAGAGCAACAAGACTCAAAGGCTGGGCAAACATGGGCAGATACGGAAGAGCACTGACCACAATGATTCCTGCGGTTGTGAGGGCAAACAGCGAGGTAGAAGGCATGCTCTGAACAAACGGAATCTTGTTGGTTCTAAGTGCGTGGAGAACAAAGGTCTGGGTCCACATGGATTCGATGAACCAGCCTGTTTGGAAAGACAGGATAAAGAGTGCCTGAGCTGCAGTGTTTCCGGCTGCGGTAAGTTCTGCCCAGGTTCCTCCGGCAAGAGCGGGAGAGACTACAAAGAACATGAGAACGAATGTCAATACATCAAAGATTGAGCTAATAGGTCCAATCCAAAGCATAAAGTTTGTAATCGAGTGAGCATCCCAAGAGCGAGGGCTTGAGAGGAACGAATCGTCAACGTTGTCCCAAGGAATCGCGATGCAGGTAACGGTGTACGCAAGACCCAAGAGGAGCAGCTGAAGCGCGCTCATTGGCAAGAACGGCAGAAAGAAGCTGGCCACCAAAACGGATAGCACGTTACCAAAGTTGGAGCTTGCGGTTGCCTTGATGTACTTGATGGTGTTGCCATAGGTTCTGCGACCCTCTTCAACGCCGTGCTCAAGTACCAGCAGATCTTTCTGCAGCAAAATGATATCAGCGGACTCTTTTGCCACGTCAACAGCGGTGTCAACGGAGATTCCTACGTCGGAGGAGCGCATTGCAGCAGCGTCGTTGATGCCGTCGCCCATGAAGCCGACCACGTGGTTGTTGGACCTGAGTGCAGAGACAACACGAGCCTTTTGCATAGGGGAAAGCTTTGCAAAAAGCTGGGTCTTCTCGACACGCTCTTTGAGCTGCTCATCGTTAAGGTTTTCTACGTCGCTACCAAGTAAGAGCTCGTCAACGTGGATGCCCACCTTCTTGCAGACGGCGGCAGCAACTCCTTCGTTATCGCCGGTAAGTACCTTGACCTGCACGCCTCTCTGGTTGAGCTTGGCAATTGCCTCGCGAGCGCTTTCTTTTGGTGGGTCCAAAAAGGCCAGGTAGCCAATGAGCACCATGTCGCGCTCATCGTCTACACCAAACTCGCCGACGCCACGAGGGTCGCTCTTCTGAGCAACGCCAACCACGCGCATGCCTTCCTGATTGAGCTGGTAGACGCGGTCCATAACGTTCTTGCGCTGAGCAGAAGTCAGCGGTTTGATTTCAGAGTCCAGGTCAACAAAGGAGCATGCGTTGAGGACTTCTTCAACGGCGCCCTTGGTGATCATATGCGTCTTGTTAGTTTTTGTATTTCTCACTACAACGCTCATGCGGCGACGCTCAAAGTCAAACGGGACCTCGTCGATTTTCTCGTACTCAATGCTCAGCAGGTTGGTGGGCAGCTCATCGTTTGAGGTCTTGATGATTGCGTTGTCGATGAGGTTTCGAAGGCCCGTCTGGAAGTAGCTGTTCAGATACGCGTGACGGAGCACGCGAGGATCCTCTTCGCCCAGGATGTTGAGGTGGCGCTCAAGAACAACCTCGTCTGCGGTGATGGTACCGGTTTTGTCGGTGCAGAGGATGTCCATGGCGCCCAGGTTCTGGATTGCCGCTGGATTCTTGACAATAACGTCCTGCTTGGCCATCTGTGTTCCACCGCGAGAAAGGCAAGTGGTTACAATAACAGGCAACATCTGAGGGGTAATGCCAACAGCAACGGAAACGCTGAAGAGCAGCGCGTCAAACCAGTCACCCTTAAGGAAACCGTTTGCAAAGAACACAATAGGGCACATGATTAGCATGAACGAGACAAGCACTTTAGAGACGGATTTGAGACCCTCGTCAAAGCTGGTCTCGCCAGAAGGCTGCTGAAGCAGCTCGGACATAGTGCCTACGTAGGTTTTATTGCCTGTTGTAATTACCACTACCGTTGCACTTCCCGACTGAACGGTAGTACCGGCAAACAGCAGGTTTGTGCACTCAGAGAGCGAGAGGGGATAGCGTGTACCATCCGCGCGACGGCGAGCGTGCACTACACCAGCAGTTTTCTCGACGGACTCTGATTCTCCGGTGAGCGCGGTCTCGTTGACAAAGAGATCCTTGGCGTCCAGAACGCGGCAGTCTGCAGGAATCATGTCTCCCGAGGCAAGGCGGATGATATCGCCAACGACTACCTGTTCAAAGGGGATCTCTTCTCCCAGAGCAGAAGCAAGCTTGGGCTCTTCAGGACCTTCGGTCTCGTCGGCGGTGTCTTCGATTTCATCGGCGGCTTCATCTGCGGCGTATTCGTCCTCGAAGTCCATGGCGGCATTTACAGTGGCATCCGATCCCTGGTTGAAGCTTTGGTCAGCGACCTGGTCGGTGCCCTGGTCGACGCCCGTGTCGTCAAAGTCGATGGGACGACGGATAACTCTTGTGGTTGAGGTCACCATTTTTGAGAGCGCGGCCGCTGCCGATGCTCCCTTGGAGCTCTGGACAAAGTCGATAATGCCGGAGATAAGCACCATTGCGGTGATGATGACGACGGTTGATGGGTCCTTCTCGCCATCTGCGGCAAGGGCCACGTTAGTGACGTAAGAAATGCCTGCGAGCGCAATCAAAATGAAGGTAAAGGGGCTCGCAAAACTTTTGAGCAGGCGAATGATAAAGGGCTCTTCGGCGGCGCTGGTGATAACGTTTGGGCCGTCAAGGTCGTATTTTGCCTGTGCAATGTCAATGGCAAGGCCGTCCGGAGTGGTGTGGAATTTTCTACAGACGCTCTTCACCGAGTGAGTTGCGGCAAAGGTCAAGGACTGCCCGAGCTCTCCCGAGGTGGTCTGAGTTGTCTTTGGTTGGTCTGTGCGCTTCATGATTGCCATGTGCACCTCCGATGATTAGCGGGAACGAATGACTAACTGGTTGGTGTATGACGCAAACTGAAAGCGTTCTGTTATGTGCGAGATTTGAAACAGAATGGTCTGAAACCGGGGCATAGATTTATATGTCTACAGAATCGATTCAATTGCAAGCGAGCAGGTAAATCTGTAAATGTATAAGCCTATAAGAGCTCTTTTAGTTTCAATTCAGTTGAAATCAAATCTAAAACTTTTTATGAGAGGTTTCTTTATATCCCATACGCACATGAACAGAATCATCGTCGGCTGTCATACGTAAGCCGCTACTTCGACCAGGCATATAAAGCACCTCCTTAAAACTAGGTGTTTTGCAGGAGCAACGTCACTTAAAAAATGAACGTCCGTCCACTCAAGCACTCTAAGAGTAGTTGGGTTGACGAGATTGGTCAAGTATTTACTATATACCTTATAAACAGGACATTTATTTAATACATACTGTCGAGAAGAACGTCGGGCTGCAACGTCGAGAAGAGCGTTGCACATCGCGGTGAGTGCCGAATCGAACTATTGACCGGCAACGTCGAGCGCTGCACTCTTGCAAGGAAGGGACCTCACATGGGCAAAGTGATTGTATTTGGAAGCCTCAACATGGATATATCCATCGAGGCAGATAAGATGCCTCAGCAGGGTGAGACCATCGGCGGCAAAAATCTTGTCACCAGCCCAGGTGGAAAGGGCGCTAATCAGGCTGTTGCTGCAGCTCGAATGGGTGCGGATGTTCACATGATTGGCGCGGTTGGCGCTGACTCGTTCGGACAAGATCTCAAGCAGTCGCTTATTGGCTACGGAGTCAATGCAGAGCAGGTAGATGAGCTGTCTGGAGTCTCCACTGGCGTTGCTGTAATCGTGCGCGTTGGCGGCGATAACCGTATCATTTTGGACCACGGCGCTAATCACGTACGCACAGCCGACGACGTAAAAGCGGTGCTCGATCGTATTGCGGAGCCAGGTGACGTGTTCTTGACGCAGTTTGAGTGCGAGTTGTCGACCACGTTTGAGCTTATCAGATACGCACATGAGCTGGGACTTTATACGATGGTGAACCCATCGCCATCGGCTACCATGACCACCGGTCTTCTCGCCAGCGTGGACGTGCTTTGCCTGAACGAGATTGAATTTGCAGATTTGTTTGGCGAGGGCAAGATCAGTCCGCTGGCAGATCCCGAGGCTGCAGTGCAGAAGGTGCTTGCAAGTGGCGTGGCAACTGCGGTGTTGACGTTGGGTTCCAAGGGTTCTATTGCTGCTGACTCGCACGGCGTGTACCAGCAGAAATGTTACCGCGTGGACACCGTGGACACTACCTGTGCGGGTGACACGTTTATGGGTACGCTTGCTGCGTTCCAGGCATCGGGGCAGCTAGAGGGGCACGACATCAAGCAGGCGCTTGATGTAGCTGCAAAGGCTGCAGCGCTTGCCACCACTAAGGTTGGCGCTCAGCAATCAATTCCAACGTATCAGCAGGTAGTTGAGTTTTAGGTTAAAATTGCAGTGATCGTTGCTTCATAAATTGCAGTTTACACACAGTTCAAATGGCTCCAACCAAGTCCAAACGCAGTCTACACGCAGTTCAAACGTAACGTACACGCAGTTCAAACACAGTTCAAACGCACAAAGGAGACTTATGACAACGCTTTCAACTAAGACGCGCGTCATCATTGACACGGATCCCGGCATTGACGACGCCATTGCGCTGGGATTTGCCCTGGCCGCAAAGGCGCTGGATATCAAGCTTATTACTACCGTCAGCGGAAATGTTGGCATCGAGAACGTCACCAATAACGCTCTTAAGCTGCTCAAATTCTGGAATCAGCATGTGCCTGTTGCGCGTGGTGCTGCCGAGCCGCTGCTCAGAAAGCCTATGGACGCAAGCGACGTTCACGGCGCTTCGGGCATGAGAGGCTACGAGTTCGACGGCATTCAGCCTGACTGCCTTCTTGAAGAAACCGCACTTGAGGCACAGCGTCGCGTCATTATGGAAGGCGCTTCCGCTGGCGAGAAAACCACGCTGGTGACGCTTGGTCCTCTGACCAATATTGCGCTACTGCTGAAAGCATACCCACAGGTCAAGGAGCATATCGAGCGCATTGTTATGATGGGCGGAGCCTTGACCCGCGGAAACCTTGGCGTCATGTCCGAGTTCAACGTGGGCGTTGATCCCGAGGCGGCAAAGATTGTCTTTGCATCCGGCGTTCACGTGGCCATGGTTGGCCTTGAGGTTGGTGACGCCGCTCGCGTGATGCCCGAGGATATCGAGAACATCCAGAACTCTGGCAAGAGCGGCGACATGCTGGTTAAGCTCCTGCTCAACTACCGCGTTCACTACCAGGAGGAGGGCTTCAGCATGTACGACCCAACGGCCGTGGCCTACCTGCTGGCACCTCAGATGTTCGAGACCAAAGACGTGTTTGTGGACGTTGAGTGCGCTGGAGGCTTAACCGCTGGCTGCACCGTCGTTGACCTGGCCGGATACCTTGGCGAGAAACCCAACGCAACTGTATGCGTTGGCGTTGACCAAAAGGCATTCCGCACTTGGTTTGTCCACCAGATCCAAAAGTGCAACGTCCTCGACGGCTCCGCCCCCGCGGTCGAAGGCGTGCTGCTGGACTAAATGCTGCTGAACTAACATCGTCGCTCCAAAACTTACAAGAAAAAAGCCTCTTCTCGCCGTTGAGAAGAGGCTTTGTTGTGCGTAAAAGTGCTGTTTACAGTGCTCGTTAGCCGATGATAGTCATTACTATCGGGATGACAATCGCAAAAAGCACCGTTGAAGTTGCAACAACGTTAGTTGCAAATTTGACGTCAGCCTTACCCTCGTTTGCCAGAATTGGCAGAACGGTTAGCGCTGGAACTGCGGCCTGGATGATAAACGTTCTAGTTTCAAGTACGTTCTGTGTACCAAACACGCCGGTAAACGCCATGATTACGCCAACCATAATAAGCGGGGCAATAACAAATTTACCAATAAGCGTAATTGCCGTATCGCGGTCAATTCGAATGCTCGAGAGTCCCGTTTCCTGCAAAATAATGCCAATATAAATCAGAGAAAGTGGCGTTACTAGGTTGCCTAAATACGTAAGACCAGTGTTTACAACTGCTGGAACAGGGATGTTGAACACGAGAAAAACGAGGGCTACTAAGAAACCAAGCAATGGTGGTGGTAACAACTTGCTGATATTGAATTTGTGCTCAGCTGCGTTGTTTTTCTCGCCATCATTTTCTGTTGGCATTGGATCACCGTAAATGAAGAAGATTCCAATTGCCCAGGTAGAAATAGTGTTCATGATGTAGTACACCAAGAAGTAAGGTACGGCATGCTCGCCAAAGAGCGCAAGATTAAGCGGCATACCAATGAAGATGGTGTTGGCATTTGCAAAGGTATTGAGCATCAAGCCTCGGCGACCTGGTTGGACGCGGAAAACGTTGATAACCAAAAATCCTACGACATAAGACAAAGTAAAGCTAATCGCTGCGATAAGCACCGAGGGACCAAGCTGGAGCAGCTGATTGAGAGACAAGTTTTTTAGTACCGCTACAAAAATAGAGGAAGGAAGCGCCACATTCATGATGAGCTTAGATGCTTGACCAGCGAATGTCTCGTTGAGCCAGTTAATCTTCCTCAGTACATAACCAAGCACAATAATCAAAATGATAGGCAGCACATTCTGTAATGATGTCAAAAAGACAGACATTCTATGCCTCTAACTCCTTATAGACAGGGAACCACTTAAGGGCGTCAACTGCCTCTTTTGCATCGGCAATTGGCTCGCGGTTCAGACCTTGCCTAATTGCCTCCCCTGCAACGCCAACAGCAATACGCTCGGAGAACTCGGTAATCTTGGAGACTGGAGGAAGAATTGCCGCACCAGGCTTTGTGGTGTCGACGATTCCACCAAGCGAGTGAGCTGCCAGCGAAATCATCTGGTCTGTGAGTAGGCGAGCCTTTGATGCAAGTGCGCCAAGTCCAAGGCCTGGGTAAATTAAGGCGTTGTTAGCCTGACCAATTTGGTAAGTTACACCGTTGAGCTCGACGTCGTCTGAAGGAACTCCGCAGGCTACAAGCGCGCGACCGTCTGTCCAGGTCAGCAGGTCTTGGGCGGTTGCCTCTGCAAGCTTAGTTGGGTTGGACAGAGGGAAGACCATGGGGCGCTCGCAATGAGCTGCCATTTCGCGAATAATCTCTTCAGTGAAGGCACCGTGAACGGTAGAGGTTCCAACCATGATTGTTGGGTGAACCGTCTTTACAACAGCCGCTAGGTTGGTGAGCTCGTCAGCGTTTGCGAACTCAGAACGCTTGCGAGCAAATGGCTTCTGCTGTGGAGTGAGGTTGTCCATATCGTCAAAGAGCAAGCCCTGACGATCTACCAGGTAGAAGCGCTTTCGAGCCTCTTCGCGATCCATTCCCTGGTCCACAAATTCCTGCAGCACACGATCAGCGATGCCGCAACCAGCGGTTCCTGCGCCAAAGCAGAGATATACCTGGTCGACGAGTTTCTCGCCAGAAATATTGAGGCCGCCGAGGATGCCTGCAAGGGTAACAATACCAGTGCCCTCGACGTCGTCGTTGAAGACAGGGTAGGTGTTCTTGTAGCGGTCCAGGATTGCTGCAGCGTGCGAGCGGCCGAAGTCCTCGAAGTGCAGGTAAAGATTAGGGAAGAGCTTCTCGACGGTGGTTACAAAGTTGTCAATGAATGCGTTATAGCGATCTTCATCAACGCGCTTGTGGCGTTCGCCCAGGTATAGCGGGTCATCGAGAAGTTCCTGGCGGTTGGTGCCAGCGTCAATGACAACAGGCATGATGCGATTAGGGTCAACACCAGCTGCGGCGGTGTAAACCATGAGCTTGCCGACGGAAATCTCGACACCGTTGGTGCCCCAGTCGCCGATGCCCAGGATTGCTTCTGCATCGGTGACGACAATCAGGTCGATGTCTCTACCTGCGGCTGCGTTCTTCAGCGAGGTCTCGAGGTCCTCAGGACGATCAACTGACAGGAAGCATGCATACTGTGGATCGACATAGCGCTGGGAGTACTGCTCAATATCTGGAGCAATAGTTGGGTCGTAGACGATAGGCATGAACTCTTCAACATGCTTGGAGAACAGGTTATAGAACAGCGTGCGGTTCTCGGAGAAAAGCCTCATGAGATAGTGACGCTTTGTCTCGAGGTCAGGATACTGCTGGAAAAGCACGTATGCTTGCTCCGCCTGCTCCTCGATGGTCTGAATGTTTGGAGGAAGAAGGCCTACCAGGCCATATTTCTGACGTTCCTCCTGCGTAAAGGCGGTTCCCTTGTTCAAAAATGGATCATTCAGTAGTTCAAAACCTGTCTTCATGATGCCTCCTTAGTGCATCAGCTTTAATAGTCGCCGTACTTGGCACAGATAGAATATGTTTTCTATCTGCGATAACAATACCCATATTCTGTTACGTATTTACGAGAATTAGAAGAAATTTCCTTCTTTTTTGAAAAAATTTCTTGCTAAACATATATGTTCACCTGTGCATTTATAAATTTGGTCAAACTGACAAGGTGATGTTTTCAAATCCCAAGGTGATGTTTTCAAATTCTTTTGAAAGAATCGTTTTAACGGAGAAATGTAAGACAGAATTAATGCCAACTGCGGTTTTGCTGAGCGCTTGTCATGCAAGTGGTAAAAAATGCGTTTAGTTGGAATATGCAGTGGCGGTTGATTTTTATGCAAGCCATTTACCTGCGGTTTTATTACGGATAAAAATAGCAAAATCTGGACACTTTTTGCCACCTGCGCAAACGCAAGTCAGGAGTTTCCGTGATTGCGATTTGACTTCCAACTAAACGGGGTTTTTACCCAAAAGAGGGGTCGAATTTTGGTGAGTCAAATTTTTGATACAAAACTCCGCATAAACAAGGTGGAATATGCAATTTTCTCAGGTGATTGGATGTTGCTCGGTCAATTGGATAGTGGTCGGCTCTCAAAGCGATGTTATTTCACCACAACAGCACCTTCAGGAAGCGTAATATCCGCATCAGTTGCAATTAAGAGGTTGTTACCTGGTGTTTTAGGAGTATCAGGCCACTCGGGCACGTAAGCGATATGCGTAAACTCCTGCGCAAAGACGTTTGCCACCTGAGGAAGTAGCGTAGACCCGTGACCTTCAAGCGGACAGCGAACATCGGCCAGATATACCCCGCCATCTGCAAGTTTTTCTTTAACCACTTGTGCACCGGCTGCAGTTCCCAGAGGTCCAAGCGACTTCCGACCAGCAAATACCTCATTTACCAGCACGTCAATACTGTCGGCATCTGCATTCTGTAGAATCTTCCACGCATCATCTTCGACGACTCGCAGCTCGCTTGAAGCTGCAGCCAGCGCTTCGTCTAAAAAGAAATGCTCTCGCGCAAGCGAGACAATTTTCGGATCAATCTCAATTGCGTCAATAACGCCGCCGGTCATGTGCGTAGCCAGGTGTTTTGGCAACGAGAAACCTCCGCCGCCCATGACAACAACGTGACCCCGAGCAGACACCTGCTGGATAACCTTTGCCATCATGCGGTGATAGTGGACGCAGAGCTCGAAGCGCAGCTCAGGCGCAATGTAGCTCACGGACTGGAAGGTGCCGTTAACGTTGAGCAGCCTAATGGGCGTACCGTCGGCGTCCTCGGAGTCAAAGATCATCGTGAGGCCAAATTTGGTACGCGTCACAAAAACGCCTCGAGCGCGCAGAATTAACAGAAATAGCTGGTAAATGCCAATAACGGCAAGTCCCGCTACGGTCGACCAGATAAAAAATGTCCAAAAATCATGTAAGACCATGTTAATTCCTTGTTAGTAAGGTTTCCCTCGGTTATACTAGCCGATACGGCGTTTTTTCTGAACGCTTTTACAGGAAAAGATTTTCTGGGGGTTTATATGATTTTAGGACTTGGTATTCCTGAGCTTCTGATTATTGTTGTCGTTGTTATGGTCATCTTTGGACCTAAGAACCTTCCAAAGCTCGGTAAGGCTGTCGGCGAGACCGTCAAGAGCGTTCGTGAGGGCATGGAGTCTGAGAACAAGGAAGAAGCCAAGGAGCCAGAGGCTGAGCTCGTTGAGGACGAAGAGTCCAAGAAGTCCGAGTAACCCCATCTCACACGTATAGACCTACTTGACCCATCAACAGAAAGAATACGATGGACACTACTAAAGAGATTGTACTTACCCCAGAAGGCCGTCAGAAGCTTGTCGATGAGCTGGCTTATCGTGAGGGCGAGAAACACGACGAGATTGTTGAGCGCATCAAAGAGGCTCGTGGTTTTGGCGACCTTTCTGAGAACTCCGAGTATGACGCTGCAAAAGAAGAGCAGTCTCACAACGAGTCCCGCATCAACGAGATTCGCCAGATTCTCTCTGTCGCAAAGGTTGTCGAGGGCGGCAGCAAGCGCAACGTCACCGTTGCAATCGGCACAACCGTCGAGCTTGCTGATGCAAAAGGCAAGACAACTAAATATGTAATTGTTGGTACTACTGAGACTAACTCCCTTGAGCACAAGATCTCTAACGAGTCCCCAGCTGGCGAGGCTCTTATTGGTCATAAGAAGGGCGATGAGGTTGAGTTCACCACGCCAAACGGCAAGGTGAAGAAGTACACCATTACCTCTATTACTCGCTAGACTGGCACAAAAGATTTTGGTCGCCCCGTGTCCGTCTGGCGCGGGGCGTTTTTACGTGGAGGATACATGTCCGAAGTAGAGAACAACATCGCTGGTAGCTCGGCCGCCGCTGACGCAACCGCCGTCGAGAACGTCGACGCAACCGAGGTCACCTCAGAGGCTTCCATAAATGACGAGCGCGCCCAGCGCCGCGTTCGTCGCCAGGCACTGCTTGATGCCGGCGTTGACCCATACCCAATCAAGTCCACCGTCACCGCTCACGTCGCTGAGCTGGAGGAGCGCTACGCTGACCTCGAAGACGGCCAGACTGGCGAGGAAGTCTATTCCGTGGCCGGCCGCGTCCGCGCCATCCGCAACCAGGGCAAGATCGCGTTTGTCGTGGTAGAGGACTATACCGGCCAGATTCAGCTTTTCTGCCGCATCAACAACCTTGACGAGAAGAACTGGGAGCTCCTGGGTCTTCTCGACCTTGGTGACATAATCGGCGCAACCGGCGCTATCATGCGTACGCGCCGCGGCCAGCTTTCCCTGGCAGTCACCTCGCTGGAGGTCCTCTCCAAGTCGCTGCGTCCTCTGCCTGAGAAGTTCCACGGCCTCACCGACCGCGAGGTTCGTTATCGCCAGCGCTACGTTGACCTCATCATGAACCCCGAGGTCCGCGACGTGTTCCGCAAGCGTTCCCAGATCATCTCCATTATCCGCCAGTTCATGGAGGCAGACGGTTACATGGAGGTTGAGACCCCTGTTCTTCAGGAGATTCTTGGCGGCGCAAACGCAAAGCCGTTCATCACGCACTACAACGCTCTGAACACCGAGAACTACCTGCGTATTGCAACCGAGCTTCCGCTGAAGCGCCTGCTTGTTGGCGGTCTTGAGCGCGTTTACGAGCTTGGTCGTCAGTTCAGAAACGAGGGCACCGACCTCACGCATAACCCAGAGTTCACCTCTATGGAGGCATACGCCGCCTACTCTGACCTGGCCGGCATGCGCGAGCTTTCCCAGAACCTCTTCCAGGAGATCGCCCGCAAGGCTTGCGGCTGCGAGAAGGGCCACGAGGTCATCACCTACCAGGGCACCGAGGTTGACCTATCCGGCAACTGGCGCGTTGCGTCCCTGGCAGAGATTGCATCCGAGGTCACCGGCGAGGAGCTCTCCATTGACACTCCTGTCGAGAAACTCCGCGCAGTCCTGGACCGCTATGAGATTGAGTGGAATCCAGAGTGGCAGGCCGGCAAGCTGCTGTTTGAGATCTACGACGAGCTTGGCGAGAAGAGCATCGTAAACCCAACCTTTGTCTGCGATTATCCTGCAGAGGTCTCTCCGCTCACCAAGCGCAAGGCAGATGATCCTCGTCTGACCGACCGCTTTGAGCTCATTATCTGCGGCGCAGAGTACGCAAACGCATACTCCGAGCTCAACGACCCCGTTGACCAGGAGGAGCGCTTTGCAGCGCAGATGGAGGCTAAGCGTCAGGGCGACGAAGAGGCCATGGAATACGATTACGACTTCATCCGTGCACTTGAGTACGGTATGCCACCAGCGGGCGGTATCGGCTACGGTATCGACCGCATGATGATGCTCTTCTGCGATCAGCCTTCTATTCGCGACGTCCTTCTCTTCCCACAGCTCAAGCCCGAGAAGCGCTAAGAGCTTGGAAGTTTAGCTGCCCCGCACAGTACATAAACACATCGGCCCGGTATCCGCTCGTTGCAGGTACCGGGCTTTTTGTGTGCGGCGGTGCGCCGCGGAGTTTGCGACAGCGCGGGTTTCTCGCCAGGCGTTTATGTGGTTCGTACGGAGGAGAAAAATCCAACGCGAGTCGTATGTTTGCAGAGCCTTCTGTTGGGTATAAATCAGAAATATATAGAGAGTTTTGAGAGGTTTCAGCACATGTTTGATAAATTCACTGACAGAGCGCGTAAAGTCATGAGCCTGGCTCAGGACGAGGCTCGCGGTCTTGGTCAGATGTATGTCGGTACCGAGCACCTGCTACTTGCTCTCATCAAAGAGGGGGAGGGCATTGCTGCTCAGGCTCTGGCTAAGCTGGAGGTCTCATATGACGAGGCTCTGGCAACTGTAAAAGAGCTCACCACGGGCGCAGGAGACCCTATTCCTGGCGGTCACATTCCGTTTACTCCTCGCGCAAAACGTGTGCTTGAGGACGCGTACAGAGAAACCATGACCCATGGTCAGAGTTATATTGCAACTGAGCACCTGCTTTTGGGTATTGTATCCGAGGGTAACGGTCGCGCTATGGATGCCCTGCGTACCATGGGTGTCTCAGGTGATGCCGTAAGAAACGCTGTTGATGAGCTGGTTGCTCAGACTCCAGAAGATGCACCTGCTGGTCCTCGTATGGCAGAGCCTCGTATTGAGGGCGGCATCTTTGGTATGCCTGTTGGCGCTGGTCAGATGCGCCCTAACGCAAATGACGACGCTTCCATGCTGGAGCAGTTTGGCCGCAACCTTACTAAGCTTGCCGCAGATAAAAAGCTTGACCCTGTCATTGGTCGTGACCGCGAGATTGAGCGTGTCATGCAAGTTCTTGCCCGCCGCCAGAAAAACAACCCACTTATCCTGGGCGATCCCGGCGTTGGTAAGACCGCCATTGTTGAGGGCTTGGCTCAGCTTATTGCATCCGGCAACGTTCCTGACATCCTGCGCGGAAAGCAGGTTTGGACGCTTGACCTTGCAAGTCTGGTAGCAGGATCCAAGTATCGCGGTGAGTTTGAGGACCGCATGAAGAAGGTTGTTGCTGAGCTGGAGAAATCCAAGAATGACATCCTCTTCATTGACGAGATTCACACCGTCATTGGCGCCGGCTCCGCAGAGGGCTCCATCGACGCCGCGTCCATCTTGAAGCCACCGCTGTCTCGTGGAGAAATCCAGGTCATTGGTGCAACTACGGCAGAAGAGTATCGTAAACATGTCGAGAAGGACGCTGCATTTGAGAGGCGTTTCCAGCCTGTCAACATCGGCGAGCCAAACAACGACGACACCATTTCTATCATCCACGGTCTTCAGGACCGCTACGAGAAGCACCACCACGTCCACTACACCGAGGCTGCTATCAAGGCTGCCGTTGTGCTTTCGAGCCGCTACATTCAGGACCGCTTCCTGCCAGACAAGGCAATTGACGTCCTTGATGAGGCTGGTGCTCGCGCTCGCATCCACAAGATGAGCCTTCCACCAGAGATTGCCCAGGTAGACGCAGATCTTCTCCGCGTTCGTACCCAGAAATCCGAGGCAGCAAGCGCTCAAGAGTTTGAGCAGGCAGCCCGTCTGCGCGACCAGGAGAAATCCTTGGTAGCAGAGAGGGATCGCCTAGAAACTGAGTGGCGCGAGCAGCTGGACAAGAATATTGTCACCGTTGACGAGGACGACATTGCAAAGGTTGTCTCTGGCATCACCGGCGTTCCTGTCTCTAACCTAACCGAGACTGAGGCTTCAAGGCTGCTTCGTACAGAAGACATCCTTCACCAGCGTGTTGTTGGTCAGGACGAGGCTGTTGTTAAGGTTGCAAAAGCAATCCGCAGAAGCCGTAGTCCTCTCAAAGACCCAAAGCGTCCTGGTGGCTCCTTCATCTTCTTGGGACCTTCCGGCGTAGGTAAGACTGAGCTTGCAAAAGCCCTGGCAGAGTTCCTGTTTGGCTCCGAAGACACCCTGCTTTCATATGACATGTCCGAGTACATGGAGCGCCACACCGTAGCTAAGCTGGTTGGCGCACCTCCAGGATATGTGGGCTACGATGAGGGCGGCGAGCTCACCAAGGCTGTCCGCAGGCGTCCGTACTCTGTTCTGCTCTTCGACGAGATTGAGAAAGCACATCCAGACGTCTTCAACATCTTGTTGCAGATTCTGGACGAGGGACGCTTGACTGACGGTCAAGGCCGCCACGTGGACTTCTCCAATACGGTTGTCATCATGACATCCAACATTGGTGCTCGCGAGATTGCCCGTACCAATACCATGGGCTTCTCGTCAGAAGGCTCTAAGGGACTCTCCGACAAAGAGATTACCAGCCGTGTTATGTCCGAGCTCAAGCGTGGATTCCGCCCAGAGTTCTTGAACCGCGTGGACGAGATTGTTGTCTTCAAGTCGCTCTCTACCGAGCAGCTTCGTGGCATTGTTGACCTTATGGTTCTTGAGCTACGCGATCGCCTGATTGCCAACGGCATGTCCATTGAGCTTACCGAGGCTGCAAAGGATCTGATTGCCAAAGACGGAACCGACCCTGTTTACGGCGCTCGTCCGCTGCGCCGCACCATTCAGTCGATGATTGAAGACCCACTGTCTGAGGAGCTTCTCTCTGGTCAGTGGACCGCAGGCGACATTGTTGCTGTTGATGTTGATGCTGAGGGTAAGAAGCTTGTGTTCACCAAGACCACGGGTGTCATCCCTGAGCCTCGCAAGAAAGAGACAATGGCGCAGCTTGATCAGATGGATGTCAGCATGGGACCATCCTCGCTGCCACAGGGTAGCGCAGGCGGTTCGTCCGACCTGATGTCCTCCGCCGAGTAAGACACTCCGACCCGAGGTTCTGCCTCGGGTCTTTTTGTATCGCAGCTAAAACGCACAGTTCTCTTGGCAGAAGCTCTTGGCGAGAAACCCGTCGAGCAGCCCACCTAGTCGCCCGGCGAGAAACCCGTCTTCTCCAAACCGTCACTACACGCGCCGGCAACAAAACCGTATACTTGAAATGTTGAAACAAATTGAAGCCGTAAACGTACCAGATCGCAAAACGCAGCCTGTAGCTGCAAGTAATTGAGGGAGAGCCATGGAGCCAACGCAACTTGATCCAAGCGCAACAGAAAACGAGGACCGTATTGCCACCGCTCTGAAGATGACTGCCCCTGGCACAGCGCTTCGCGTTGCACTGGACATGATTATCGCTGGTCGTCTGGGCGCCCTCATTTGTGTAGGAGATACAGAAAACGTCCTTGCTGCGGGCGGAGATGGTTTCAAACTTGATGTTTCCTTCACAGCAAACCGACTGTTTGAGCTCTGCAAGATGGATGGCGCCGTGGTGGTTGACAAAGATCTCACCAGAATTCTGCGCGCCAACTTCCACCTCAATCCTGATGCAACGCTTCCAACTGCAGAAACAGGCACCCGCCACCGTACTGCCGCTCGCATGAGCTTGCTCACCAAGTCTATTGTGATTGCTGTGTCTTCTCGCCGTTCGTTGATTACGGTCTACGTTGATGGTCACGTTATTCCGCTGAAGTCAGTACCAGCCATTATGTCTACCGTCAACCAGCTTTCGGTTGCTATGCAAAATACGCGCCAGCAACTTGATCGCGCGCTTCTGCGTCTAACCGCTCTTGAGCTTGATAACTACGTCACCCTGGGCGATGTAGCAGGCATTTTCTACCTGTTTGAGGTTCTTTTGAGTGCCGCTGACCAGCTTGATTCTTGTCTTTTGGAGCTAGGTAGCGAGGGAAAAACTACCGCTATGCAGCGCGAGGAATATTTGGGCGGCATCGACGAGGCCTATAACCTGATGATTCGCGATTACGCTGTAGATTCTTCCGCCGAAGAGGCGCGCGCCATTCGCCGCCGCTTCCACGAGACGGCAAACACTGAGCTACGCTCCGCAGAAAGTGTTGGCCAGATTCTTGGCTACTCCGATGGCCGCGGAGAAGATGCGTCCATGGAGCCTCTGGGCCTGCGCACGCTTTCCCGCGTTCATGTGGTCAACGATGAGATTGCGGCCAGAATTGTTGACGCCTACGACAACTTGCAGCAGCTGCTTCACGTTGCAGAAAACGATACATCCAGCCTCAAATCTCTGGGTGTCGAGAACCCCGGTGCACTTGCTAACAGTCTCCGCAGAATGTGGGGTAAGTCGGAATAATGGCTGCAAGCAGCACCTGTGCAAAGGTCGTGTCAAAGCCACGTCCTTCTCGCCTCACAACACATGGAGCAAAAGCCGATACCGTTGCCGTCATTGTGGCTGGCGGTATTGGCGAGCGCTTTGGATATCCTGACGGTAAGCAGTTTATTTCTGTCTGCGGTCTTCCGCTGATGAGCTGGTCAATCCTTGCGTTTGATCACGCGCCAAGCGTGGCTCACATTGTGATTGCTTGCTCTGACGAGAAACGCGCTGCAGTTCAAGAGGGTGTTGTGGGCAAGCTTGTGCTCCACAAGCCCGTTCACTTTGCAACGTCTGGTGCCACTAGACAGGAATCGGTTTACAACGCGCTCCAGGTAGTGCCTGCTGGATATGATTTTGTCTCTGTTCATGACGCGGTTCGCCCGCTCATTGAAGTAGAAACAATTGAGCAGGTCATTGGTACAGTTCGCAAGTCGCCTAAGATTGCGGGAGCAATTTTGGCTCACCGTGCAACTGATACATTGAAGCGCGTAGATGGTGCAACCATTGTAGATACGCCTGACCGCTCAACGTTCTGGGCTGCTCAGACCCCTCAGGTGTTCAAGACACGCACACTTCTTGAAGCCCACGAAGTAGCTCGCCAGGAAGGTTACCAGGGAACCGATGACTCGTCGTTAGTTGAGCGACTTGGTCTTACGGTGCTGTGCGTTGAGTCGCAACGAGAAAACGTGAAGGTCACGTACCCGTCTGACCTTGCAATTGTTGAGGCTACGCTCAGCCGTCGCCTGGTAGAAGGCGCAACCGGAAGTGAGGCTGTAGAGTGAGCATGCCAGAGCTTAAAATTGGCCACGGATACGATGTTCATCGCCTGGTAGAGGGCAGAGATCTTATCTTAGGTGGCATCAAAATTGAGCACACCAAAGGTCTTCTCGGCCACTCCGATGCTGATGTTTTGGCTCATGCACTTATGGATGCCCTGCTAGGAGCTGTGCGCGCCGGCGACATTGGCCAGCTTTTCCCTGATACAGACCCTGCTTATGAGGGTGCTGATTCTATGGTGCTTCTGTCCCATGTTATGCAGCTTGTTCGCGATAAGGGCTTTGAGCTTCTGGATTGTGACTGCACTGTTGCAGCTCAGGCGCCTAAGTTGCTCCCTCATCGCGACGCTATGAGGAACCGCATGGCGGAGGTCATGGGTGTCTCGCCAGATAAAGTTGGCGTAAAAGCAACCACCACCGAAGGCCTTGGCTTTGTGGGCACTCAAGAAGGTATTGCTGCCTGGGCAGTTGTGCTGCTGGGACGTAGCGCGCAATAAATTACAGCTCAACGATATGATCGGCTGCCTCCACCACTTTAGGGTCATGAGATATGAGCAGTATTATGTGGTCTTGTTTGACCTTTTTTAGAAGAGTAAGAAGGACATCAACACTTTTTTGATCTAACGCAGAAGTTGGCTCGTCAAGCAACATGACACTTGGATTCATAAGCATCATGCGGATAATTGCAATCTTTTGCTTTTCTCCACCAGAGATAGCTGAGCTTCGTTCACCAAGGCGAACGTCAAGATTTTGATCATCACCAAGCAGCAATTTTTCCAAATTGAATAGCTTGATATAACTGATTATCTCTTCATCTGTTGGTTGGTTTTTGCACAGCAGTGTCAGATTATTTCTTACCGTATCGTCAACAATGCTTGGCTCTTGTTCAGTAAATCCAAGAGTATTTTTTCGAAGTTCATACTGATTAATTTGAGCTAGCAAGTCCTCATTTATAGCAATATTGCCTGATAGGTGAGAAGACCACTCTCCGTTAATGAGCTTCAGAAATGTTGATTTGCCTGTACCGTTTCCACCGGTAATGGCATATATATTTCCTTTTGCAAAACTGCAAGACAAGTTGTTCATCAGTACTTTATTTGTATGTGGATAAGAGAAAGATACATTTGTGCAGGTAATTTTATTGACGTTCTCTGATGGGATGATGCTCCCAACAGGTTCTTGAGGTAAATCAAGAATCTGCTTAATTCGATTAATACTTACCGTAATGCTCTGATAAGCCATGCCAAATTCCATAAGAAGCGTAATAGAACCTAAGAGCGATACAAAATAGCTTGAGATAGTTGCAATATAGCCAGGCTGCAGTGCTCCAAGGAAAATTTGATATGCACACGTAATAAACACAATAGCTTGGAATACAGCAATCACAGCATTGTTTAATTCTTGTACACCAAACTCAAGCTTGTACTGCTCATGAATGGCGCTACGAAGTTTTTGATTGACGGCATAGTGCTGATTAAAGAAACGCTCAAAGAGGGAATGACGCCTGATGAAATCTACATCAGTGAACTGCGAGAGTTCAATCGATCCATACTGGGACCGCAGTTCTTTAGATTCTTTGTATCTTTTATAGGCCGAAGCTTGGATTTGCTTATAGATAATAAAACTTACTAATAACAGAACAGCTGTTACAAGAGCGGTTAATGGATTCAAATATAAAATAATCGCAAGCGTGCCTAAGACGGAGACCATAGTTGTTGTAAAGCTCACACATTGTGCAAGTATAAACATTGAAACGTCATTAGCGTCGTTATTAACTGTCTGGCGGTAATGTCCAGAATCATATGACGAGAAAAACGATGAATCAGCGTGTTGTATCTTGTCAATTAGCTGTCGCTCAATGGTAAATGCGGAGTCAATCTGCAATTGACAATAGCGTATTTTAACAAGATAGGAACAGCCGGCAATAAAGATTCCTAGTGCGGCAACTACAGCACAATAGAAAAGTATTTCACTCCAAGTTGTCCCTGAAATAAAAAGATTAATTACAAATCCAACAAGAAGAGGTTGGATCACCATAAGCGCTGTGACAAAGAATGACAGAAAGAGAAAAATCGCAAGATTGCCTTTATCCAGAATGGTAGATATACAGTAGCGGATAACGTTAAAAAACTTACTCATTCGAATCACCTTCATTATTATTAAGCGCATAGGAAATCAACTCTAGTTTTTTGTTGAGATTATAAAAACTACTACAACACCCAAGGCTTCCCGTTTGGATGAATTGATTTGGGCAACCACCATTACACATGGGAAGGACTTTACAGTTAATACAATTTTTCTTATACGGATTGTATGTAAGCCATTTGCAAAGATTGGTATTTAGCTGTATGGAATCATAAATGGTTCCCACTTTCTCATCTATATTTCCTATTAAATCCCAACATTTATAAAGATCACCATGAGGGTCAATTACATAAGAGTTGTAGGAAATTGCTCCACAGATTTGCCTTTGCTGCAATAGACTACCTACGACATCAAATCCTTTTTGTACCGCCTTTTTATAGAAGGTGTATTCTTCATCAGCAAATTGGGAAGATGAAAAACATACTCCCAAATCATTATTCTTTTCAGTGTAATCAGTTACTGGCGATAAACTTATTGAAACGGCATCTTTTAGACCAGCTTTTTCAAGGTCTTCCAATAACTCATCCGCATGCTTAACATTAGTCTTATCGGCATTAATTCTAATTGTAATGTTGAGCAAATTAGAACAAGACTGAATATTTTTAAGTATACGGTCAAAAGTTGGTGAGCCATTCGCTGGAATTCTGCGTAAATTATGGTCATTTCTTGAACCGTCAATTGTGACTTGGGCATTGTTAATACCCAGTTCAACAAGTTTGTGTGCAATTTGTTTATTTAGTAGATATCCATTCGTTACTATTGAAGCTGGTTGTAAGTAATAATCATTACTTATCAGCTTACTGGTCAATAATGAAATTTTATCTAACTCGAGTAGTGGTTCTCCACCATACCAAACAATTTGAAGTGTCTTCAAATTGGGGAAGTTTCTTTTAATAAATCGAGGTATTTGGGCAATCGTTTCTTCTGACATTGATGTTTGATTTCTAATATTTTCAAAACAGTAAGGACACCTAAAGTTACAATAAGTGGTAGGAGCAATTGTTAAAGTTAGATTATCTGTTGCAAATCGATGTATTTGGGATGAACAGATAAGTGCTTCTGTTTCGTCAATAGAGCTGTCTACTAGAATTCCGCCTGACAGTAGATTATCCGATGTTTCATCGGATAACGCTTTAATCGAACTTGATGATTGATTGTCGAATTTTTTTGCTTTGAAATAATCTCTCAAAGATTTGTCAACTTCTAACAATCCACCAGTGAATGAATTGTAGATATACAAATTATCATCATGTTCAACGTAGGAATTGTATTTTGAAAATTTAAAGGAGTTATATCTGTTAGTCATATTCATTCACCTGCGATTCTAGCTGCTGGAGAGAAAATCTCTCCAGCAGCAATTAGATTAGACGTTGAATCTTGCTCCACAAATGTTGATGTAAATTCCACAGCCGGTAATTGTTGTAGCCTGCTTTGATGGTTTGATAATCCATTTCATAGTTGTCTCCTTACAAGTTGTTGTAATTTGTGCTAGCTAACACGTTGTGAATAATGTAGAAGTTTTAATAAGAGAAAAACCTTTTTTTCGATGAATGGTAGTGGATAGAAAAGTAGATATTTTTTTAAACAACCAGGTAAATAGGTTATATTCTAATAATTAACATAAATTATTAAATTAAAAATATTATAATTCACCGAAAGTTCGATTTTTGAAATATTCGAGTGATATAATGGAAAAGTAAGTCTGTGACAAAACCCATACGACACAATTTATTTTTTGCTGTGCTATGCATGGAACTCAAAGGTTTTCCGCAAACCGTTTATACTTACACCAATACACAATGGTTGCGAGGAGTATGCATGCTTGTCTATAACACTCAGACGCATAAAAAAGAAGAGTTCAAGTCAATCGACGAGGGCAAAATCCGCATGTACGTGTGCGGTCCTACGGTTTACGATCAGATTCACATCGGAAACGCCCGTACCTTCCTCTCGTTTGACGTTATTCGCCGTTATCTGATGCATAAGGGTTATGAGGTCACCTTCGCTCAGAACCTGACTGACGTTGATGACAAGATTATTCAGCGCGCCATTGAGCAGGGAAGGACTGCTCAAGAGGTTTCTGAAGAGTTTTCTCAGGCGTTTATCGAGCAGATGCATCGCTTCAATATTTTAGATCCGGATATTCGCCCTCGCGCAACGCATGAGATTGAAGCCATGCTTCAGATGATTCAATCTTTGATTGAACAGGGTCACGCATACGCGGTGCCTTCGGGCGATGTGTACTTCTCGGTCCGTTCTGACCACGGCTATGGCGTGCTTTCTGGTCGAGATCTTGATCAGCTTCGCGCAGGTGAGCGCGTTGAGGTTAATGACGAGAAACGCGATCCATTTGACTTTGCACTCTGGAAGGCTGCAAAGCCTGGTGAGCCTAGCTGGTCAAGCCCTTGGGGAGAAGGTCGTCCAGGTTGGCACAGTGAGTGCTGTGCCATGATTCATCGCTACCTGGGTACCCCAATTGACATTCACGGCGGTGGCTCTGACCTGGTATTCCCTCATCATGAGAACGAGACCGCGCAGGCATCCTGCGCCTGGCACGCTCCTCTCGCCAATTATTGGATGCACACCGGAATGCTTCGCGTTGATGGCGAGAAAATGTCCAAGTCTTTGGGCAATTTCTACACACTCAAGGAAGTTTTGGACAAGTACCCTGCAGATGCAGTAAGACTTTTGATGCTTCAGACGCACTATCGTGCACCACTTGATTTCTCGTTTGAGCGCCTTGAGGGTACCGTTGGTACGCTTGAGCGCATGAAGACCTGCGTTGCAAATCTCCGCTGGGCTTTCAAGCAGTCTTCTGCTCAGCATGAACTTTCCGATGCTGATAGCACGCTTGCTGAGGCAATCAATACAGCTCAGAGCGAGTTTGACGCTCAGATGGATGATGATTTCAATACCGCAGGGGCACTCGCTGCTATCTTTGCTCTGGTAACTGCTGCAAATACGTATCTTGCAGAGGTTGGTCAGAACGTTGGTGCAAGTCCTGTTCTCCGTGCAGCAGATATGTTGTGCGAGCTCACGGGAGCTTTGGGAATTGATTTGACTCAGGCGGCGTCTACCTCTGATTTACCAGAAGAGCTTGTGGCACTTGCCGCTCAGGTAGCAGGCTATGAGGGCGCGTCAGCTGACGAGGCTGCAGAGGCTTTGCTTGCTGCTCGTCAGGAGGCTCGTTCACAGAAGAACTGGGCGGTTGCTGATCAAATTAGAGATGGCATTGCTGAGCTTGGACTTTTGATTGAAGATACCGCCGCTGGCGCTCGACTTAAGCGTAAGGCAGACTAACTATGGCAAGAAATCAGCGTTCTACCTCTAAAAACACTCGTTCCGAGGGCGCTGCCGGACGCGGCGGCTCCACTGGTCGCAGCGGCGCAGGTCGCAGCTCCAAGAAGGCTGCCGACTGGGGCGGTTATTTCGGCGCCAAGAATGGCCAGGGCTCCAAAGGTGGTCGCTCCGCTCAAGGCGCACGCGCAGCTCAGGGCACTCGCGGACAGAAAGGCGCTGGTGGACAGCGAGGCGCTGGTGCTGGACGTCCCGGTAACAAGAAGCCTGCAACCGATCTTATCGAGGGTCGTCGCGCAGTAGCAGAGGCTCTGACCGTTGGTATTCCTTTGAAGAATGCTCTGGTACAAGCTGCAAGCGGGCAAAAAGACCAGGAGATTGAGGCTCTTGCACGTCAGCTTGAGCAGGAGGGTATTCCTGTCGAGCGTGTTGCAAAGCCCGTGCTTGACTCGCTTTCAAGCCACGGCGCTCACCAGGGTGTTATTGTCCG
>CAURGZ010000009.1:0-29508 GCA_963524285.1 uncultured Atopobium sp. | reverse complement strand
CATTTCTCGTGTCCAAGAAATGGGAGGCAGTTCATCCATGGTGATACGAGGGTTTTTGTTATCTATAGAGGTGCTTTAGTGCTTACGACCTGCAAGAGCATGCTCTAGATAGTCATGATTGCCGGTAAATTTAACCAGCTCGCGAGAAAGCAAAGAGACGGGGAGTCCCACGACATTCTCGTAATCTCCCTGAATGCTCTGAACTAGATAGCGACCATTTCCCTGAATGCCGTAAGCGCCAGCCTTGTCCATTGGTTCTCCTGAGGCAACGTAGGCAGCAATCTCGTCTTCGGAGAGCTCAAAGAACGTAACATCAGTAGTCTCCACAAACGCTACTGCAACAACAGATGGTGCTCCGTCAGGAGAAGGGGACTTGAAAGCCTTAAAGCGTCGCAGAGCAACACCGGTGGATACGTGGTGAGTCTGACCAGAAAGCTTAGAAAGCATGTGTTTGGCGTCTTCAGCGTTTGTAGGCTTGCCAAAAACCTGGCCGTCGTCTGTCCAGACAATGGTATCTGCGGCAAGCACAATCTCATTGTTGAGCTGCTCAAAGTTAGGCTGCTCCATGAGCTTATAGCAAACCGCAATGGCTTTTTCTTGAGCCAGGCGCTTTACCAGTGCAAGGGGTTTCTCGTCAACTTTTTGAGCTTCATCAATATCAGCAGGCATAACCTGAGGATCTATTCCCATAGACTGCATAAGCTCAAGGCGTCTAGGGGATTGTGATGCAAGAATCATATGCGTTCCTATCAGTTGTGCTTATGCTGATACTGTACCCAAAAAAGAAGCCTGATAGGCGAGAAACCCATCAGGCTTACATACTAAGAAAGAAGAGCTAGGCTAAAAACTAGTCAAGCTCAATAGCGGTGACTGGGCAGCCGTCGCAAGCCTCCTGTGCTGCGTCCTCTGCAGCCTCAGGAACCTCTTCCTCAATAGCGTGAGCAAGACCGTCGTCGCCGATCTCGAATACCTCAGGAGCAGTGCTCTCGCAGAGACCGCAACCGATGCAATCCTCATTAACTGTTGCCTTCATAATACATTCCTCTCCGTATCTCGAGCCCCTTACTCGAGTAATACTTATCTTGCATTCAAGACTACTTGATTGCAATGTATTTTTTACACGTTTCTTTGCTGTTATGCAACAACAAAGACGCAGATAATTGAAAGAACATTACTTGGAGTAGCAAGTGCACATCTGACCTGCATATATAAAAGGTTTAATTTTTTAGAACAACCGCTTCATTTGGTACAGGTGTCTTGTTGGGGACAGTCTATAACTCTTTTTTGAGCATGATAATTTCACTAGTCCTGTATTCTTCAACAAATCCATTTTTTAGAAACATCGTGACTGATGGATTGTCTATGGCGATATCATCGTAGAGCAGCTTAATACCGTTCTGTTTAGCTGCGTCACAGAGTAAATTTAATCCAATGCTGCCATAGCCCATTTTTCTATATGGTGCGTAGACTAGGACATCTGCAAGATAAATATTCTTATCGCTATCAAAGTGATAGGCGACCTCTCCAATAAAATGACCGCCGCTATCCTTTAAATACCTGTAATAGCGTTTATTCTCGTGTTTTACAATCCAGTAATCATACCAGCCATGCCACACTTCTTTTGGAAAGGGAATTGTTCCTCCCCAGGCATGGTTATATGCCATCGTTTCTTCGTCTGCCATCATCTTCTGGCGAAACCAAAGATCTTCTAATGACGGTGTATAAAGGGTAATGGGGCTTTCGCTTTCTTCTTTCATCAGTAGGTCCACACGTCCCTTTCTGTTCTGTTTTTAAGATCACATCTGATGCTCTTAAATGTCTTTTTCAGTCTCCGCTGTAGTTTCCACTATATCAATTTCAGTAGTCTGTCCATTTTGCACTGTGCTTGTGTAGTAGGTGCCTGATAGTCGATCAAACAAAAAGCGCCTGTTCATGAGCATTAGCACGGCAGTAATAACAAGGAAAATAATTAAAGCCGCAAATATAATGGGGAATAGCGCCAGGAAAAGCATCGAGTCTGGAGTCTTATTAAACTCATTAGTCAAATACAACAGACCGTCAGGAATTAGATAGAAATAGCTCGTAATGAACAATCCTCTAAGCACAGTGCGAGAAATTCTTTGTTTCTCGTATGAGAGTTTAAAACGCAATAAAGCGCTGCCAAGTGTTTTGCCATTAAAGAGTGGGATTACGGCAAAGTAGAGAGCAATAAAGAGCGAAAAAGGAAGCGTAGTATTTGAGAGGTTATAAGGGATGGCCACAATAAATGTATCAATGAGCAATGAAAGGCCAACACGGATTTGTGTAACCCGTGAACCTGCTTCAAGCGCTTCTTCGTCAATTTTGTCTCTAGAGGGAAGTAGCCACACGGCTAACGCTCCAAGAGCATATCCAATGCAACCACCTGTAGTGTTTTGAATAATATCGTCAATATCGGCAAGGCGATACGGTCCTGGATATAAGAAATAAAGACCAGAGAGCTGAGTTAGTTCAAAGAACAGACTGAGAAGCGCAGTAAGCAAAAGCGTCTTTTTAAAGCTGCATTTAAAGTAGTAGCGAAGATACATACCAAAAGGCATGAGCATCAAAACGTTAAAAGCAGGAACGTAAAAAGTTGCATCCTTAACTGAAAGAGCCCATGTTGCAGGCTTAGTAATCTCAAAAGGACTTTCTTTCAAGAAATCAAAAACAAAGGAAAAGGGAACCAGATTAAGCATTTGTGTGTAGGTGGTATGCACGGTATCTGGATCTGGCAGTGGCAGAATTACCAAGAAGTACATGGTAAGTAAATACAAGATAAACGAATACACAATCAAAGTTCTAAGCTTATTAACAGAACCGTATTTGCGATAGTTGATAATCATATAGGGCAGAGTGATGAAAAATGCCAAAACAGGAAAAACAAGCATGGCAATTTTGATGGAATTTATATATCCCATTGGATCTCCTGGATAACCCTATTTAAATCCGCTCAAGCAAGCAAACGTTTTCCACATGGAAGGTCTGTGGGAATAGATCAACCGGGGTCACACTTACTGGTTTGTATGAGCCAATCTCAACAAAGCTCTTAAGGTCACGCGCAAGTGTTGCAGGGTCACAAGAAACATATGCAATGGCACGTGCAGGCTGCTTAGAAAGCTGCTGAATTACTTCAGGAGCAAGTCCTGCACGAGGAGGATCAACAATAATCACGTCAGCATCTGTATCAGGGAACTCTCTGCCTGCGTCGCCGCCTACCGCATCAACGTTATCAAGCCTGGCTAGCTCAAGATTACGGCGAAGATCTCTAACAGCTGGACCATAGGCTTCAACAGCAGAAACAAATCCTGCACGTTTTGCGAGGGGAAGCGTGAAGGTTCCTGCTCCACAGTAAAGATCCATAGCCTCATCGTCTGGCTGAACATCCAAGCCAGAAAGCACAAGCTCAACGAGTTTCTCGGCACCTTTAGTGTTGACCTGGAAAAACGAAGGTGCAGAAAGCTGCATCTTCTGACCATCGATAAGCTCGCTCCATGAGCCGGAGCCGCTTAGACGCTCAACTCCTACAACACGGCGTGCCTTACTTGGACCTTTGGTCATAACGCGGACAATACTTGTTGCCTTGACTGCGTCACTCAAAACGCGGGACACTTGTGTGCGTGGGAAGCCGCTCGGAGCGGTCCAAAGCGCTACCTCAAGCTCTCTAGTGCGTCTAGACACTCTGATGCCAATACGTTCTATATCAAGCTCGTGAGAGCCCGAGAGATAGGAGAGAGCCCCGCTTACGGCGCCAACAGCCTTCTGGTTGCTTTTATCTAAGAGCGGACAGTCTTTAATGCGAACAATGTCCTGTCCGTTAGGTGCATACATACCTACCAGCGTTTTATTGCCATTGCGCTTAAATGCCAGTTCAATTTTGTTGCGATAACCCCATGGTTCACCAGGAGAAACAATATCTTTTACAAGCTCAGAAACATCGTCGTGTGAAAAATGCCCAATGCGTTCAAGAGCAGATATCACGCCGTTGCGTTTCTCGACAAGTTGCTGCTCGTAGACAATGTTGCCCCAAGGAGTGGCACCCGTGAGTGCTACAAAGGGATTGGGGTGAGGGTCTCTGAACACAGAAGCTTCCAAGACATTTACAAGTTGTGCGCGAGAAAACCTGTCTGTATCCTCGGTAATCTGAACACTGACGGTATCTCCAGGGACGGCGCCACCAGAGATGAAGACCGTTTTTCCTTCTGAAGTATGAGCTATGGCATCAGGTCCATAGCTCATACGCTCAACATGTAAGGTGAGTTCAGACACTTAGTAGACCATTCCCATTGCTTCGCGAACCTCGTCAAGGGTAGCGTTAGCAATAACGTTTGCACGAGCGTTTCCGTCGTGGATGATGTCTCGAATAAGGTCTGGTTGAGCTGCAAACTCTGCGCGCTTCTGACGAATTGGCTCAAAGTAGGAGTTAACAGCATCGATGACGTAAGCCTTGAGAGCTCCGCCGCCACCCATGCCAATCTCCTCAGCAATCTCTTTTGGATCACGACCAGTACAAATGCCAGCAGTGGTAAGCAGCGCAGAGACGCCAGGACGATTGTCTGGGTCAAAGGTAATCATGCGCTCTGAGTCAGTCTTGGACTTCTTGATAAGCTTGGCAGTTTCTTCAGCTGTCATAGAAAGCGAGATAGCATTTCCATAAGACTTGCTCATCTTGCGTCCATCAAGACCTGGAATCAATGGGGTAGAGGTAAGAAGGCCAGAAACCTCTGGGAACACCTTGCCGTAGCGCTCATTAAAGCGACGGGCAATCTTAGAAGTAATCTCAATGTGAGGCAGCTGATCACGACCAACAGGAACAATATTTCCTTTGCAGAAAAGAATGTCGCATGCCTGGTGAACAGGATAAGTGAGGAGAAGACCTGTGAGAGCATGGCCAGATGCTTCCTGCTCTGCCTTAACAGTTGGATTTCTATGAAGCTCAGACTCGGTAACAAGCGAGAGAAACGGCAACATGAGCTGATTGAGAGCTGGGACTGCAGAATGCGTGAAAATCATGGTTTTCTCTGGATCAATTCCGCAGGCCAGATAATCAATAACCATATTGTAGACATTGTCTGCAATATGCTCAGTAGTATCTCTGTCTGTAATGACCTGGTAGTCAGCAATAATAATATTAGTATGAACACCAAGATTTTGGAGTCTTACGCGCTCAACAATAGTGCCAAAGTAATGGCCAAGGTGAAGCCTTCCAGTAGGACGATCCCCTGTAAGCATGTTGTACTTTCCTGCATGCTCAGCTAAATCAGCCTGGATTTCATCAGAACGGCGAACAGCTGCTTCATAACTGCCTTCGTTTGGCATAGTGACTCCTTGTTAATCTCAAATTTTTGCTTTCATTATTTTATTTCAATAAAAGTATTTTCCTCACACAATCTTTAATTTTATCAGCCTTAATTTCTATCTGTTCTAATTTCTGTAAGCGGTATTTTTAATGCGTTTACGGAATTATATGAATTTATCATGCAGTATATATAATGAAAAATACCTATAGATTACTTAGGTAGTTTAGAGGAAATTATGAAATGGGAAAAATAGTTGGGTGGGATACCATGATCCTTGGAATGGAGTTTCCGTTAGTAGGAATTTTGCTTCAACCTGCGTTTTGGATAGTACTGTTGTTAATTGTTTTAATTGTTTTATTTGTTTTATTTGTAACTAAGAAGTCCAAGTAATGCTTCTTATATATCTAATTTGATTCGTAGGACAAGTTTTAGATTAACAGAAAAATATCCGCCGCATCGTTAAGCCATTGTATCGATCATAGGTATTTAACATCTATTGTTTTCCAAGCTTTTTGCGTTCAAGGGCACGGGCGATAAGGACTTGCTTGCGCAGCTCAGGAATCTTTTTGCCATCCATGGCAGGAGTGTCAGCAAGTTTGTAAGGGATACCTAGCTCTTCATACTTTTTTACGCCCATCACGTGATAGGGAAGTAGATCTAATCCAATAACGTTATCCCAGTGAGCAATGATTCTACCAACGCCAGCAAGTTCTTCTGGTGAATCAGTAATTCCAGGCACTACAACATGTCTGATAAGAACTTTAATGCCTCTACGATTAAGCTCATCGCCAAATGCAAGTGGTCTTTCTGAGCCAACTTCGCAAAGACTAATGTGGCCCTTTGGATCAGAGTGCTTGATATCAAGGAGCACTAAATCTGTGTTATCAAGAACGCGCTCAAATTTTTCTGGAGTTTCTGGATTATACGCAACGCCAGAAGAGTCAAGACAGGTATGAATGCGTCCTTGCGGGTCATTATGAGCCGCCTCAAACAGAGCGCCGATAAACTCAGGCTGAGCGAGTGGCTCGCCGCCAGTAGCCGTAATTCCACCGTTTCTATAAAAAGCTCTATTGCGGTTAAAGGTGGAAAGAATTTCTTTTACTGATGTTTCTGTTCCAATACCAAATTGCCAGGTATCTGGGTTATGACAATAGGCACAGCGCATGGGACACCCCTGGGTAAATACAACCAGGCGAGTTCCAGGGCCATCTACGGTACCAAAGGTCTCAATAGAGTGGACCCGCCCACAAACTGTGAGCGGGTCATTGAGATCCATGTGAGTATCAGAACAAGACATGGACAAGAAATCCTTAGAGAGCGTCGTGGAAGGTACGAGAAATAACGTCGTCCTGCTGCTCTTTGGTAAGGGAGTTGAACTTAACAGCGTAACCAGAAACGCGAATGGTCAGCTGAGGATACTTCTCTGGGTGTGCCTGAGCATCAAGAAGAGTGTCCTTAGTAAAAACGTTAACGTTGAGGTGATGACCGCCCTTCTCGGCATAGCCATCAATCATGTTTACCAGGTTGTCAATCTGCTCGGAAGCTACTTCGTTGGACTGCATGTGTTTCTCCTTACGAGTTTGTTGGCGAGAAGAAACGTGTAGATAGATCTTCTCGCCAGGGCTTGTTATTTACGATCCTCAGCACCTTCAGCTGCGGATGGGTTTGCCTCACAGGCGCAATCAATCTTGTTCTCAATCTGAATATCAAGGTTCATATCAGAGAAGTCGATGTGCTCAAGGTCTAGCTCGCTACCGTGGAAGTAGACATCGGAGCCCTTACCAAGAGCATTAGGAATGATTGAGAAGGTATTGGAAATACCGTCTTGTGCGTCGTTGAATGGAAGCTTAGCAACGGATGCCAGGGATGCAACAGCACCGTGAGTATCGCGGTGGTGCATTGGGTTAGCGCCAGGAGCAAAAGGAACGCCCGCACGACGGCCATCAGGAGTGTTGCCGGTAGCCTTACCATATACAACGTTAGAGGTAATGGTCAGGATAGAAGTAGTTGGGACAGAATCACGGTAGGTGTGGTTCTGGCGAATCATGTTCATGAAGATCTCAACGATGTCATGAGCAATGGTGTCAACGCGGTCATCATCGTTACCGTACTTAGGGAAGTCGCCCTCAGTGACGTAATCGGTAACAAGACCGGTCTCATCGCGGACAACCCTTACCTTTGCATACTTGATTGCAGAGAGGGAGTCAGCAACAACAGAAAGGCCTGCGATACCTGTTGCAAACCAACGGTGAACATGCTCATCGTGCAGAGCCATCTGGATGCGCTCGTAGCTGTACTTATCGTGCATGTAGTGGATTGCATTAAGAGCGTTGACATAAACGCCTGCAAGCCAGCGCATCATATCCATATATTTGGAGAAGACATCGTCGTAGTCAAGGTACTCGCCCTCAACGGCACGGTACTTAGGACCAATCTGCTCGCCGGTCTTCTCGTCTCGGCCGCCATTGATTGCGTAAAGCAGGCATTTAGCAAGGTTGGCACGAGCACCGAAGAACTGCATCTCTTTACCAACGCGCATGGAGCTGACGCAGCAAGCAATTGCGTAGTCATCACCATGATAGACGCGCATAAGATCGTCGTTCTCGTACTGAATGGAGCTGGTGGTAATAGAGATTTTTGCGCAGTAGCGCTTAAAGCCCTCTGGAAGCTTGGTGGACCACAGAACAGTCAGGTTAGGCTCTGGGCTGGTACCCATGTTTTCAAGGGTGCGAAGCCAGCGGAAGGAGGACTTGGTAACCATAGAGCGGCCATCAACACCAATACCACCAATGGATTCAGTGACCCACTGAGGGTCTCCGGAGAAGAGCTCGTTGTACTCAGGAGTGCGAGCAAACTTGACCATACGAAGCTTCATAACCAGGTGGTCAACAATCTCCTGAATCTCTGACTCAGTAAACGTACCACGAGCAAGATCGCGCTCTGCATAGATGTCCAGGAAGGTGGTGTTACGACCAATGGACATTGCAGCGCCATTCTGCTCTTTTACAGCAGCAAGGTAGCCCAGATAGAGCCACTGAACAGCCTCTTTGAAGTTCTCTGCGGGACGGCTCAAATCAAAGCCGTAAATCTCACCAAGCTGCTTAAGTTCCTTGAGAGCACGAATCTGCTCGGAGAGCTCCTCGCGATGACGAATGGTCTTCTCGTCCATGATGGTGCCGGTGCCGTTTTTCTGATTTGTCTTATCAGTGATAAGAGCGTCAACACCATAGAGAGCAACACGACGATAATCGCCGATGATGCGGCCACGACCATATGCGTCAGGCAGACCGGTAATGATATGGGAGTGACGGCATTTGCGCATGTCCTCGGTGTAGACATCAAAAACACCAGCGTTGTGAGTCTTGCGACGATAGGTGTAGAAGTCAACAATCTCTGGGTCAACTTCATAACCGTAGGCCTTGCATGCAGCCATTGCCATACGAACGCCGCCGTCTACCATCAGAGCGCGCTTGAGAGGCTTGTCAGTCTGGAGACCAACAATCTGCTCAAGTGGTTTGTCAATGTAGCCAGCCTCGTGGGAGGTGATAGTGGAAACCTGCTTGGTATCCATATCAAGTACGCCACCGTTTGCGGTCTCTTGTGCAAAGAGATCCATAACATCCGCCCAAAGCTTTGTAGTAGCCTCAGTTGGACCAGCGAGGAAGGAATCATCACCGTCATAAGGGGTGTAATTCTTCTGAATGAAGTCTCGGACATCAACAGCTCTTTGCCAGTTACCACCGACAAAGCCGTCCCAAGCCTCCTGTGCTGGTGTTTCCTGCATAACATACTCCTTTTTACACGGACAATGTTTATGTCCGCGTTCATGCTGAGCGTGTTGAGTGGAGCATGGCCGCTCAGCAGTTTACAAATAGCAATCTTGAGACTAATTTTGACAGCAGGTATGTCTTTGGACAAATGACGTCAAATATTAGTTGCGACCTCTAACTTTACTCAATATGTAGTGCTAAACAAGCGACAATTACGCAATATTTTGAGAAGTTAGAAATGGTTTACATTTCCGCAGGTCAGGAATTTGCTAAAAAGAAAGCTATATAGAAATTGTTGAGAATTAGTCACATTTATTGTGACAGGTGCCTGTTTCTTCTTTAAATGTCCACAAAAAATGTTGTTATTCTTAGCTAGGAGGGAGGTTTTATGGATACTGCGGCATTAGAAAAACAACGTTTGCGAGAAGAACGTCTAGCAGCAAGAGAAGCTCTTTCTGAGCAAGAGAGGTCCGTGCTTGATGATCGCATTACTCAGAAACTTCTTGCAACCTCTGAATATGCAGAAGCAACTACTGTTTTAACGTATGTTTCTGTTTTATCTGAAGTTTCTACCAGGATGTTTATTGAGTACGCCCTACGCGATGGGAAAACGGTGGCAGTACCTCGTTGTCTACCTGGACATTGTTTAGAGTTTGTTGCCATCGCTTCATTGGAACAGCTGGTAGCGGCACCATTTAACTTGTTAGAACCAGCAAAAGAGCTGCCTGCTTTAACTGAGGACCAGAAGAACAATTCGATTTGCATTGTTCCAGCGCTTCTTGTTGATGCAAAGGGGTATCGCTTGGGCTATGGTGCTGGTTTTTATGACCGGTTCTTGTCTACGTACCCTGGCAAGAAAATTTGTCTTGCTTACCAGCAAAGTTTGAGTCGGACAACGCTTCCTCATACAGCATTTGATGTTGCCGTAGATTTGGTGATAACCGAGTCAGAGGTACTTACGTGTGCATAAAAAACCTGCTGCAATTTAGCATTACAGCAGGCTTGTGTTTCTCGCCAAATGGCTATAAGCAACTGGCTATGCTTCATCTTTGAGATGAGCCGCCATCAGTTGGATTGCTTCTCTGTAGCTGTCAATTCCTTTACCAGTAACTGTAGCAAAGCAGGCATCTTTTATATAAGAAATGCGCCTAAAGTCTTCTCTGGTAGAGATGTCGGTAAGATGCACCTCAATCATGGGAATTTGCACGGCTAGTGCCGCGTCAAGCAGGGCAACTGAGGTGTGTGTATAGGCGGCAGGATTGATGATAATGCCATCGTAGCTGCCCAGGGCGTCCTGGATCGCATCAACTAGATCACCCTCATGGTTTGATTGATAACACACACAATCAGAGAAACCTTGAGAGAGGGCTTCTTCCTTACAAGTCTCTATAAGGGTTCTGTAGTCAGCTTTTCCATAAATCTCTGGCTCACGAATGCCCAGCATGTTGATGTTTGGGCCGTTGATTATGAGTAGACGAGGAGCGTCGAGGTCATCCTCATATTTGTCTTCAAAGTCTTCTGCGTCTAAGTCAGAGGCAAGGCTGTCAAAGTCTTCTTCGTCTTGATCAAGGGTATTTTTTTGAGTAAGCAAAGAGATAAGCTCATCCACCTCTTCGTTGTGCTGAGCGGGAAGATCTGCTCGCTTCTCATCTAACGAACAAAAAGTCTTTTCTGGCTCACCCAAAATGCGATTAAGAGCATCATTTACTTGACGCACAAGATTGGGGCCAAAGACTACCTCAAGTCCGTTGGCACCTTTTCCTACAATACCAAGAACACCAGTGGCTGTGGCCAGCTGTTCATGGTCTATAAGCGTCATATCATTGATGGAAAGACGAAGTCGTGTCATGCACACTTCGTTGTGAGTTAAGTTTTTTGAGCCGCCTATTGCATTTAGGATCTCGTGAGCAATAGCATTGCTGTCCATTGGATATCTCCCCAAGTATGACCACATATCAAACACTTAACCGTTTGACTTGGCCTAGCATCCTTGTAGTCTTATGAATACACACCTACGAAGCATAAGTATAGGGGCTTTAACGTGCCAAAATTCAAAATCTACAAACCATCCGGTGAACGGTTAAAAAATAACTGCGAACGCTTACTGTTATGTTTAAAGTGTGTCGAGAAGACCCTTGGCATCTGCGTCTGGACTACCGAGACAAGAAAAGGTTACGTCAGCCCATGCTTCGTAGAGCGGTAGTCGCTCTGTAGCAAGTTTTTGTATGCCAATACTTTGTGAGAGTGGTCTTCCTGCAAGAGCTAATTCTTCAAATGGGCGTGTAAGATGGACAAGCTTGCTGTTTTGACGGAGAAGCTGGTAGTTTGAAGGTGTAACAACTACGCCACCTCCACAAGAGATCACTGAGCCACTCATGCTAGAAATCTCTTGAATTACTTCATGTTCTAGATGCCTAAAAGCCGCTTCACCGTGTGTTTGTAGGTAGGTTGCCGCTTCGCAGTGAGCTTTCTGCTTGATGAGAAAATCAGTATCTATCCAGGGATAATTTAGGAGTTTTGCTAGAGCTTCTCCCGTAGAGGTTTTTCCAACTCCCGGCATACCAATAAGCACGATGTTTTCTTTTGAAGCATGGAGCTCATGCGAGATGTTTTCTATCTGAGAGCCTGATACGTCTTGACCCAAAAAGAGTGAGCTAGCCCTAGCCGCTTGAGCCACCAGCATTTTTAAACCATTTGCACTGAGTATTCCAAGACTTTCTGCATCTAAAAGAAGCTTAGAGCGCAGCGGATTATAGATAAGATCAATCACGCATTGGAGGGAAGTAAAAGCAGAAAGTTCCTCTTTTGAAAGAGGAGAAACACCAGCATGTGGGAACATTCCTACTGGCGTTGCATTGACAAGAAGATCAGCGCCATAGTGGAGTTTAAGCTGGTCATACGTAATTGCGCAGTCTACATATGAAGAACTTTCGTGAGGGTACCTGGAGACTCCCACGACATATGCACCGCCTTTTTTGAGCGCATAGCAAATTGCCTGACCGGCGCCACCAAAGGCTCCTAAGACTATTGCTTTCTTTTGGCTCAAGTTGACCTTGAGGCTTTTAATCAGATACTCAAATCCATACACATCGGTGTTGTCTGCTGCTATAAAACCATTAGCATCTTTTACTAGGGTATTTGCTGCTCCTATAGCTTGCGCATCCTCAGAAGTAGTGTCCGCAAGAGCGCAGGCATCCTTTTTGTAGGGGATAGTAACGTTTAAACCACGCCAAGGTTGTTCTTTGAGAAAACCCTTCAGCTCAGAAGCAGAAAGCTCATGAAGCTGGTAGGGAAATGACCCCAACTTTTCATGAATTGCTGCCGACCAACTATGAGAGAGTTTCTCGCCAATAAGGCCGTAAGGAGCAAGAGGAGCTGTAGGGTTACTTGAGGCTTGCTGCTCAGAATTAGAGCTCATGGTCTGTCTCCTGAACTGCCTTTGCGGCGTTCATCAATACCTCAAGTAACTCTAAAGCATAAGGTTCAAGTTCATTAGAAACAGTGGCTTTAACCTGGTCTCTTTTGGCATTTTCTCTTGAGGAATCAAGAACAGTGAGGTCCTGCTCCTTTTTGTAAGCGCCAATTTGTTTGGCAACCGCAATCCTTTGCTCAAAGAGGTCAAAGATTTGCGCATCAATTGAATCGATTTCCTGGCGAAGCGTTTCTAGCTGACTAGTCATTGTGATATCCGTTCTGCTCAGAGGGCCAGGAATACAAGGTGTCGAGAAGAGCTAGTGCAAAAGCGCTTTCAACGCAGGGCACAGCGCGTAAAACTGCAGTTACATCATGTCTGCCCTGAACAACAAGCTGCTCTGGGTTCATAGTCTGAAGGTTTACTGAGTTCTGTGGTAGGCCAATACTCGAGATAGGTTTTAACGCACATCTAAACCAGATGGGAGCACCCGTTGAGATTCCACCAAGGATGCCTCCGGCGTGATTGGTGGTTGGTACAACAGTGCCGTTACGCACTTCGTATGCATCGTTATTCTCAGAGCCAAGGAGATTGGCAACTTCCATGCCGCTACCAAATTCTATGGCTTTAACAGCAGGAACACCAAAGACTGCAGCAGAGATGGTATTTTCAAGCCCATGAAAATGAGGGCGCCCAATACCTGCAGGAACACCCGTTGCAGCACATTCTATGATGCCGCCAACAGTATTTTTCTCTGAGCGCAGCTGCATAAGGAGTGCGCGGGTTTTCTCGCCAGCTTGAGCATCAAGGAAGGGAAGCTCTTGAGGGTTAGCCTGAAGTAGCTGATTCATTTGGTAAGCAAGTAGCTTGTTGGCCTCAAGTGAGTTGTCTACGAGCTCAAGAGGAGTGTCGCTGATGTTCTTTATTTTGAGTACGTGAGCTGCAAGGGTAATGCCTTGAGCTTGCAAAATCTGGAGCGCTATGCCTCCTGCAATGCAGAGAGGGGCGGTTAGGCGAGCGGAAAAATGTCCTCCACCCGTTTGCTTGTACGAGTCTCCCCATTTTGCCCAGGCAGCAAAATCGGCATGTCCTGGTCGTGGGACAAGCTTTGTAGCTGCGTAATCTTGTGGACGAACGTTTGTGTTAGGTAGCTCCGCCGTGAGCGGGGAGCCATCTAGAATGCCTTCTGCTGAAATTCCTGAGACAAACAGTGGATCATCAGTCTCTTTACGCGGAGTATCCCACGGATGCGATGGAGATCTTCTTTGAAGGAATGTCTTGAGAGCTGCTAAGTCAATGCTAAAACCAGCAGGTAAACCTTCAATGGTGCAGCCGATTTTTGGAGCATGAGACTCGCCAAAAATAGATACTTTTACTGTTGTCCCAAAAGTTGAGGTCATCATTTATGACTCCATACTGTGACAGACGCCACCAAGCTGCTTGAAGTGCTCAAAGAAGAACGGATACGACTTATTGATTGCTTCGGCATGGGTGATTATGACAGGACCCGTCGCATACGAAGCCAAAATAGTTGCCATCATCACCATGCGATGATCATTGCACGAGTCCACAATGCAGATGACGGGCTGTTTTCCTCCCGTGATAATAAGCTCCGTTTGATCGTCAGAGAGCTCAACGGTTACACCAAATGCCCTAAGTACGCTGCAGATACTTTGAACGCGGTCGGACTCTTTAAGATGAAGGCGCTGAATATTGGTAAGCCTACTTGTTCCAGGGATAAACGCAGCTAATGCAGCAAGTACCGGAGCAAGATCGCACACCTCGGAGACAGAAATGGTAAACGGTCGCAGGTGATCTATCATACAAGCTGCACCTTTTTGCTGGCGAGAAACACGTGCGCCCACAAGCGATAACACGGCCAAGATAGCTCTGTCTCCCTGGACACTTTGCATGGAGAGCCCTGTGACCTCTACGCCTTGCCCAATTGCACCTGCAGCAAGCCATGGTGCAGCGTTTGACCAATCTCCTTCGATTGAATAAACGCCTGGACAAACGTAGTGTTGAGGCTCAATGATGTAGGTGGCATTCTTTGCATCAAATACAGTAGTAACGCCAAAGTCTTTCAATACGTGCTCTGTGATAGCCAGATAGTCTTTTGACTGGATGGACCCTGTAATTTGTATCGTTGAAGATTCATTTAACAAAGGTAATGACAGCAAAAGTCCAGAAATAAATTGGGATGAGATATCTCCTGGTAGCTCAAATAAACCGCCAATAAGTTTGCCCGAAACCTCAAGGGTCTTCTCGTCTTGCCAGCTAAAAGACATACCATGGGCAGAGAGTTCTGAGACAAGAGGCTCTAGGGGTCGAGAAAAGAGTTTTCCTTCTGCAGAAATTGTGGCGTTTACGTTTAGCACGCCCAGAAGGGGGAGTAAAAACCTGAGCGTGGTGCCAGATTCTTTGCAGTTAAGTTGCACGTTTTGAGGGCGATTTTGCTCTTTTGCAGGGACAACTCTAAATCCCTGTTTAGTTCTAGCGATAGTGGTGCCTAAAGCTTTAAGGCAATCAACAGTTACTTGAATGTCCTCTGAGATGTAAGGACAGGTAATGTTAGTAGTGCCGTTTGCAAATGAAGCGCAGATGAGCGCGCGATGAGCGCATGATTTTGACGGGATGGCTTCTACCGTTCCAAACAAATCATGAGGAGTTATTGAAACATCCATTTTTCACACGCTCCGTAACTAATTGCTTGATGTAAGAATACCGCAGTTGAGTGTCGGAGAAGGATATGGTTAAAATTGTTTGAAGATTAAAGGAGGAAGCAAGTGAATAAGCCTTTTAGCGCCGTAACTCAGGTTTTACGTGGCTATACGTACAATCAGGTTAAAGCTGTAGTTGAGGTTCTTGTTGATTCTCCTGTACATAACGTTGAAGTAACCATGAACACTCCAGAAGCTGCCTCGTTAATTCAGAAGCTGTCCAGTGAATATGGTTCTGATATCAATATTGGTGCTGGTACCGTACTTACTCTTGAAGATCTGCGGACAGCTCATAAAGCTGGCGCAACGTTTGTTTTAGCACCAACGCTGCTTTCTGAAGAGATGTTTGATTACTGTAAAGAGCATGAGATTTTGAGTGTTCCGGGAGCGTTTACGCCAACAGAGATTGCTCATGCGTTTGCTCTTGGTGCAGATATTGTCAAAGTATTCCCCGCAAATGAGGTTAGCTATGGGTACGCCAAAAAGGTATGTGAGCCTTTAGGAAACTTGCCTCTTATGGCAGTTGGTGGCGTTGCAACAGACAATATTGCTGACGTATTTGCAGGTGGATATGCTTATGTAGGAACTGCTAACGGTATCTTCAACAAAAACGATATCCTAGCTGAAGATAAAACCGCTCTAAAACAGTCAGTACGTAAGCTTGCGGAAGAGTTGGAGCGTCTAGGACGTTAGTCTTCTATTGCTAGCTCAATCAGCTGTTTAAGTTCTGCAAATGACTTGCGCTCAATACGTACATCACCAATGCCATAGATAAGCGCCATATCAATTGAATCTGCGTGGCTTTTCTTGTCATGAAGTGCTGCGCTGTAAAGTTCTTCCACAGTAAATGAAGTGCTGGTAGGAAGGTTATAAGCTTGTGTGAGCGTGGCGATGTTCTTAGCGTCTTCAACAGAGCAAAGACCAAGCTTGGAACAGGCTTTTGCCAACATGGAAGTTCCAGCAGCCACACAGGAGCCGTGTCCAAGTTCAAAGTTGCCGAGCGTCTCAATAGCATGGCCAAGTGTATGGCCCAGATTGAGCAATTTTCTAGACCCTGCTTCTTTGAAGTCTGCGTCAACGATTGACTTCTTTATTTCGATACATGCTTGAATGAGCTCTTGTCTATGCGGTACGTCGATGACCTGCACAGGGTTTCTCGCCAAAGAGATTTTATTGAAAAGCTCATGTCCAGAAAGAACGCCGTATTTAATAAGCTCTCCGCAGCTATCTTGCAAGAGGGGAGTCGGAATAGAGTTCAGCAGCTCAAGGTCAACAATAACGGCCTTGGGGTTATAGAAGGCTCCAACCAGATTTTTTCCAAAGGGTAGGTCAATAGCGGTTTTTCCACCAATTGAGGAGTCAATCATCGCTAAAAGCGAGGTGGGAACGTGGATGAGCGCGCAGCCGCGCATGTAGGTAGCTGCAGCAAATCCCGCAAGATCGCCAATGACGCCTCCGCCAAAAGCCACAATAATGTCTTCTCGCGTAAAACGGTTTTCTGCAAGGACGCTTACCAGCTTTTGATATGACTCAAATGATTTTGCGTGCTCACCTGTGGACACTGTGGCGGTTGTAACAGAAAAGCCAGCTGATTCTAACGAGGCGAGAAGTTCTGTGCCAAAGAGCTTGTTCAAATCTGGATGAGTGACCACAAGAATCTTTGAACCCGAGGTGCAGGAACGAATGAGCTTACCAGCCTGCATAAGCAGGTGATGCCCTATATGAATTTGATATGAGTTGGATGTTAGGTCAACGGAAATAGTATTCATGAGCTCCTCATTTGCTGGTTGTATTCATTTTAGCATGGGAAAATATCAGAAGAAAATTACGCAAACCGTTACAAAAGGCAGTAAGTAGGCTGGGGTATACTTATGCACCATGACTCCGTAGCTCAGTGGATTAGAGCGTTTGCCTCCGGAGCAAAAGGTCGTGGGTTCGAAACCCACCGGGGTCACCACGTGTAAAAAACCGGCCATCACTGACTGGAGATTGTTTATATGTCATTGCAGGGTACTGAAGGCAAGAGTAGCAAACGTTTTGAAGAAACGTATGAAGGCTTGACGTCAAAAGAAGTTGCAGAAAGAGTTTCTGCAGGTAAAGTTAATACTAATACAGACGTCAAAACCAAATCTATTGCTCAGATTATTGCAGAGCACAGCTTTACGCTCTTTAACATAGTTAATGTTTTGATGGCGCTGCTTGTTGTTGTAACGGGACAGTACAGAAATGCGCTTTTCATGAGCGTAGTTCTTGCAAACCTGGTCATTGGTATTGTGCAAGAGATTCGCGCAAAACGCATGATTGACCGTCTGTCTCTTATGACAGCTCAGAGTGTTTGTGTAATTCGTGACGGAAAAGATACCTTTATCAAACCAGACGAGCTTGTCATCGATGATCTTGTGCGCTTAAAGACAGGCGATCAAATTCCTGCTGACAGTATTCTTGTATCAGAGCACGTAAGCGTTGACGAAAGCCTTCTAACTGGTGAGGCAGAGCCCGTGCAAAAGACCACGGGAGACGAGCTTCTCTCTGGTAGTTTTGTCGAGAGGGGCAGTCTTGTTGGTAGGGTATGCCGTGTAGGTCAGGAAGGCTATGCTGCGCGTATTAACGCAGAAGCTAAGTTTGTAAAAGAGATCAATTCAGAGATTCTTACCACCATTAAGTCGATTATTCGCGCAGGTTCCATTGCATTGATTCCGTTGGGTATTGGTCTTTTTGTTCGTACCTATTTCATTGGTAACGCCGATTTAAATGAAGCGCTTCTTTCGATGATTGCTGCCGTTATTGGCATGATTCCTCAAGGACTTGTTCTTCTCACCAGCTCGGTTCTTGCTATTGCAACCATTAGGCTCGGCCAGAAAAATGTTTTGGTTCAACAGCAATACTGCATTGAAACGCTAGCACGCGTAGATACCCTTTGTTTGGACAAGACGGGCACTATCACCACGGGAAACATGGAAGTTGCTCGTGTTTTGGATGCTTCGTTTACGCCAATTACTGAGGCTGCGGGTGCTTTGCAAGCGGCTGTAAACGTTGTCGGCGCAAACAAAGATGACGCTAACGATACGGCTACGGCAATCCTTGCGTACGCATCCAAGCAGGGGATTCAAAGCAAACGTTCTTCTCGCGTTGTGGCGTTTTCTTCTAAGAGAAAGTACTCTGGCTGCGTCACTGAGGACGGACAGGCATTTGTTATCGGTGCTGCTCAGTTTGTGCTTGGTCCCGAGGCAGCAGACGTTATCGCATCGTCCGATGCATTTGCGTCCATTGAACGCGTGCTGGTCGCCTGTACCGTTGATGGATTTGACCAGAATGATACTTTCCAGGGAACTCCTCAGCTCCTAGGTTACGTAGTGCTTAGGGATCAGATTAGAGAGACCGCCCCACAAACCATTGCATACTTCCTCGACCAAGGCGTTGACCTGCGCGTTATTTCGGGCGATGACCCTCGTACTGTCTCGGCTATTGCTGAGCGAGCGGGTGTCCCTCATGCCGACGGCTGGGTAGATGCAACTACGCTACACACAGAGGCAGATATTGCTGCAGCTGTCGAGAAGTACCACGTATTTGGTCGCGTTACACCAGAACAGAAGCGCGAGCTTGTTATTGCACTCCAGAATCATGGCCACACGGTTGCCATGACCGGCGACGGCGTCAATGATATCTTGGCGCTGAGGCAGTCGGACTGTTCTATTTCTGTTGCTTCTGGTTCTGCTGCAGCTAGAAATGTTGCAGAGATTGTTCTGGCAGACAACGATTTTGCGCACATGCCAGAAGTTGTTGCTGAGGGAAGGCGCTCTATCAATAACCTTCAGCGATCTGCTGCGCTCATTCTCGTAAAGACGGTTTATACTGCGGCTTTAGCGCTCTATTGCATTATTGCGCCACCATACCCCTTTATTCCTGTTCAGATGTCGCTGCTTTCATTTGCAACCGTTGGCCTGCCATCGTTTGTGTTGGCGCTTGAGCCAAATCACGATCGCGTAAAGGGCAACTTCCTGGTCAACATTTTGCGCAAGTCACTACCTGCTTCTATTGCAGTAACTATCACGCTTGCGCTTCTTATGACTGCAGGTCATCTGTTTAAGTTGAACCTGTCTCAGGTGTCTACGATGGCGCTTATCACTACCGCAACAGTTGGTTTTGCGCTGCTTAGAAGGATTTCTTTGCCGCTCACCAAGCTCCGCGCTGCACTTCTTGTCGTATGCATTGCCATTGTGGTTGGCGGATGTACGGTGGCTCAGGACTTCTTCCGTATTGCACCTCTCACCCCACGCATCTTGCCGTACTTGGCAATTTGTCTGGTGATTTCCGTTATTATCTTCAACAGAATTTCCGAACGTTACATTCACAACTATACAAAGGATCGATTCTTTGACCTGGTTGTGAGATTAATGGGAGGAAAGTCAACTTATAGCTCTTCTGCTGATATAAACGATTAAACTGAAGCACAAGCAAAGAGTTGTGGAGGGTGTATGCGTTGTCCAAACTGTGGATCTGAGGTCGATGAAGGGGCTTTAACCTGCCCTCATTGTCAGATTGATCTAAGTTTGACCCAAAGGATTCCTGTTACTCAAGCTCAGTGGTGCCCTCATTGTGGCGCCTTAGTTGGCGCTGCTGCAGAAAGCTGCCCCAAGTGTGGCCTCCCTTTGCCACAGGTAGCTCCTGCTGCCCGTCCTGCTCGAGCCATCAGGCCCACACGTAACATCAAGCTTCCAGAGATTGATACCGCTTCGGCGCATGGCGAGAAGACCGATCCGCTCGTAGACGCAGAGTATGATCCATCCTCTTCTGTCGCAGCAGATTCCACTGTTTTGCAACAAATGCCAGCCGACAACGCTGACCCAGACACTACCAGCGCGTTTGCCTCGGTAAGTCGCAGGCCAGCTCCTCGCTTTGAGTCTGCAATCCCTTCCGAGCCTTCAAAAGAGAACCTCCCTGAAGCTGAAGGAATCCCGCGTACGCGCGTTATTCTGCTCTCAGCACTTCTTGTTACCTCGCTGGTAGTAGCTGCAATCTTTGTCATCACGCACCCGTGGGACCCTCAGGCAACCGACAATCGCGCAAAGGTTGAGGCGCCAGTCTCATCTACTCCTACCACCACTCCTGTTACGCACCTTACAGGTCAAGACACCAGTGCAACTCAGCAAAATACAAGCTCGGATGCTGTTTTTGACGCACTTGATAGTGACTATCAGAAGCTTGGAGACCTCTCAAAGCGCCTTGATGATAACGAGAAAACCTTTGATCAGCTTGCTATTACTGGCTCTGATCAGGAGCGCGCTGATGCTCAACAGGAAGCAGAGCAGATTTCGCTGGATATTAGTAATGTCATCTCTGACCTCTCTAGTCTTGATGACTCCAACGGAAACTATCGTCAGACTATTGAAAATCTCACCAAGCTGGGTAACTGGCTTCGTAATCGCTCCGATGCTTTGAGTGAGGGATGGAAGCGCTCAGTTGCTTCTAACAATCCTTCTCAGGACAAAGACAACATCTTGGCGCCAGTTGATAACATCAGAGACTCCAGCGGCTCCAGCTCATACCAGAAACTTTTTGATGAAAATTACGTGAAATGGAAGCCACAAAAGTAGTAAAAAACAACCGTTCAGCTGCTTTAATTTCAAAAATCTCATCATACTGGTAAAATAATTAGATTAGAAAAGATGTTCTTTATTACTAAGGGTTTCTCGCGTTTTCTTCTCTTAGATGTAAAGAAGCTTGGAGGAATTATGTTTGGACTTGATCCATTGTATACACCAGAGCGCCAGGTTACTGGTACTGAGGTTGCCGTCTTTGATACCAACAAGGGAATCATTAAGGTTCAGCTTGATGGTAAGGGCGCACCTATTCATGTGGCAAACTTCTGCGAGCTTGCAGAGTCTGGCTTCTATGACGATACCAAGTTCCACCGTCTTGTTCCTGGCTTTGTAGTTCAGGGCGGAGACCCAAACACTCGCGAGATGAGTGTTGAGGATGTTGTGTTTGGAAACCCTGGTCCTGACGGAATTCCTGGTACCGGTGGTCCTGGTTATCGCATCAAAGAGGAGTTCACCACAAATCCTAACAACTCCCACGTTGACGGTGCTCTTGCTATGGCTCGTTCTCAAGATCCAAACTCCGCAGGTTCTCAGTTCTATTTCTGTCTTGGTCCACAGCATGGCTTGGATTCTGGGTACACCGTATTTGGCACAACTATCGAGGGAATGGATGTCATTTCCCAGTTAAAGGTTGGCGATGTCGTCAATTCCATTAGAATTGAAAACGCTTAAAGCCAAGTCGCACAGACTCTTGGAGGATATTGTGAATCAACAGGCATTTGAGTTAGGTAAATCTGCATATGATCAGGGCGACTGGTTTGTAGCTATCAGTCAGTTTGATGTGGCTAAAGAGCCAGGCGAGGTAAACGGTCAGATTGACCACCTTCTTGGAAACGCTTATATGAAGCTTGGACAGTTTGATTCCGCAGCTTCTGCTTACAAGTCCGCTCTTGCTGACGCTTCCTACGGCAAGGTTGGCGCTCTCTCTACTAATCAGGGTCGCGCACTTCTGGCTGCTGGTAGGGTACAGGAGGCTATTGCTGCCCTTACTAACGCTGTCCAGGACACTTCTTACGCAACTCCTTATAAGGCACAGCTTGCTCTTGGTTCTGCATACGAGAAGATTGGTGATATTCGCAACGCCGGCATTGCTTACAGAAACGCTGCAGTTGACGAGAAGAACCCTAATCCTTCATCAGCACTTTGCAGCCTTGGCGCATGCTTCATGGGTCTGAACAGGCCTGTTGATGCAGTTGAGGCATATCGTACCGCTCTTGATTTTGCTAATCCTCTGGATAATTCCAATAAGATTTATGCAGATCTTGGTCTTGCTTACGTTGCAGCAAATCGCATGTCTGAGGCAGTTGATGCCTTCACTCACGCTACTGCAGACGGCAGCTTTGCTCTGTCTAATCAGCAGCAGTCTGCCTTTGATGCAGCTCGCAGGGCTATTACTGCAATGGCTTCTGGCAAGCCATCTGAGACTGATGCCTTCCTTCAGGCAGCTGGCTATGGTGCCTATGATCCACTTGATCCTACAGGTATGTCCGGCGAGCTCATCCCTTCTGCAGAAGACACTGGCTTCTTCCAGATTACTGAGCAGGAGATTATTGAGCAGGATAAGAAGGACAAGAAGATTAGGCGTAAGCATCGCCATACCGGTCTTAAGGTCTTCATCACTATTCTTATTTTGCTTATCTTGGCTGTTGGTGGCGCTGGTTATGCTTACTATCGTGGCTATGGATGGCCAACCCAACAGTCTGTTGTTCAGGATATTTTCAACGCTAAGGCACAGGGCACCGATATTGGTCGCTATGTCTCTAGCTCTGTCTCTAGCACAACGCTTCAGCAGATTTCCAACAGCCTGCCAACAAGCTCCGCTGTTACCATCAATGGTGTCGACCAGAGCATGACTCACTCTACAGTTAATGCTTCTGTCAGTCTTTCTAATGGCGGCAACGTTGACTACACCATTGAGCTTGTCCGTGATGGTATTGGCTGGAAGGTTGCAAGCGTTACCACTTCATACGTAAGCCAGAATAACCAGAACTCCGGCGCAACTTCTGGTACTAACGGCTCTAATTCGGGAACTACCTCTGGAACTAATGGATCTAACTCCTCAAATTCCTCTAATAGTTCCTCCAGCTCTTCAAAGTCTGGTAACTAGTACTAAACTGTTTTAATCGTTCTTTCTGCAGGATAATTACGCACACGCGTAGCACGTTTGATTGGATATCATGTCTATCTTCGATTCGCTCTTCGGAGAATATGGCGGAGACCTAGCCATCGATTTGGGAACTGCAAACACCCTTGTTGCAGTTCGTGGTCAGGGTATTGTCATCAATGAGCCATCGGTTGTTGCAATCGATAAAAGCGAGAGCCGCGTTCTGGCTGTTGGCGCTGATGCAAAGCGCATGATTGGCCGTACTCCTGGCTCCATCATTGCTGAGCGCCCTCTTAAAGACGGCGTCATTGCAGACTTTGATGTTACTGAGGTTATGCTTCGTTACTTCATCGAGAAGGCACGTGAGCGCAAATATCCTTGGTCACCACGTCCACGCGTAGTTGTTTGCGTTCCTTCTGGCGTTACATCTGTCGAGAAACGCGCTGTTTTTGAAGCAACTATTCAGGCAGGCGCTCGCCAGGCATTCTTGATTGAAGAGCCCATGGCTGCAGCTATTGGTGCAGACCTTCCAATTGAGGATCCTACAGGTTCTATGGTTGTAGACATTGGTGGCGGTACTACCGAGGTTGCCGTTATCTCCATGGGCGGTATTGTTGTCTCGCAGTCCATCAGAACTGCAGGTGACGAGTTTGATCAAACTATTCTTGAGCATGTTCGTGATGCGTATAACCTCTCTATTGGTGAGCGTACCGCAGAAGACATCAAGATTAAGGTTGGCTCAGCAGCTCCTCTTGCAGAAGAGCTTGACGTTGAGGTAAACGGTCGTGACGTCATGAGTGGTCTTCCAAAGACAGTTCGTATTGAGTCAGAAGAGATTCGTCGTGCTCTTGATCGTCCTCTTGACGAGGTCACCAAGGCTGTCAAAGATGCGCTTGATGTGACTCCACCAGATCTTGCCTCCGATCTTATGTACTACGGTATTTTGCTTACCGGTGGCGGCGGAATGCTTCGTGGTCTTGATCAAAGACTTCGTGAAGAGACTGGCGTTCCCGTTAACGTAAGCCCAACCGCGCTAGAAAATGTTGTTACCGGTTGCGCAAAGGTTCTTGAGGCTAACGCATTGTCCGGTGGATTTGTTCAGAGTGCAGGCCAATAAATATGCCATTGTCTCATCAGATCCAGGGTGCTTCAACAGGCCTTGGATCTAACAATAATAAGCATACGGGCGGCCGTAGTTTTATTATTCTTTCGCTGCTTTCAATTGTGTTATTGACGGTCAGCGCTCGTATGGGTACAGAAGGACCGCTCGAGATGGTTCGAGGTGGGTTCTCTACTATTACCATGCCTTTTAGAATGGCGGGTTCAGCTATTGCCATGCCTTTCCAGGGCATTGGTAACATTTTTAGTAACTTAACAGCAGACCAGCAAACGCTTTCTGATCTCAAGGCAGAAAATGAGCAGTTGCGTTCAAGAAATGCAGAGCTAGAAGAGACAAATCAGTCCACGCAGCGTCTGCAGGGTCTTCTCGACCTCAAAAATACCTATAACCTGCAGTCCACAGGCGCTCGTGTTATCTCTGGTTCTACTGACTCGTTCAATAACACCATCGTGATCGACAAGGGAACTTCGTCTGGGCTGGCTGTTGGCATGCCTGTTGTTGATAGCGGTGGCGTTATCGGCCAGATTATTGAATGTGGTCCTACAACCTCTACCGTTCGTCTTATCACTGACGAGAAGAGCGGTGTGGCTGCTATGGTTCAAAGTAGTCGAGCTCAAGGCATGCTTATGGGTTCTGCGTCAAGACAGATTACTCTTAACCTCATCAACACCAACCAGAAGGTTGCCGTAGGCGATACAGTTGTTACCAGCGGTCTTGGTGGCGTATTCCCTAAGGGCCTTCCTCTGGGTAAGGTTACCAGCGTTGAGGCAGCTCCAGGATCGCTCTATTACACTATCGTTGTTGAGCCTTATGGAAACGTCAGCACTAACGAGGAGGTAATGGTTATCACGTCTCTTTCTGAGGAGCAAAAAGCTACCGCAGATGATATTGCAGAGGCAGATAAGCAAAACACTCCAACAGCAACTGATTCAGACGGTAAGGATAAAGACTCCAAAGACGGATCTTCTACGTCTTCATCGAGCGGTTCTACTGGTAGTGGTTCAACAAACAACACAACAAACACTCAGCAGAATGCAACAGTTGCTGCTCCAACGGGTAATACACAACATAACAGCGGAAGAACAGATTAAGGGGGATGTATGCAGGTTTCTGATAGAAATAAAAACACACGCAGCATCGCCGTTCTTGCTGTTGTTTGCTTCATTTTGCAGATTATGCTTACACCACAGGTTTCTTTTGGTGGGGGAGTTATCAATTTTGCACTTATTTTCTCGGCAGCTATTGCGCTGAGATATGGTGGTAAAACCGGCGTGATATGCGGCTTTATTGCTGGTCTTATCTATGATTTGACTTCTCCTAATCCTATTGGCCTCATGGCACTCTTGCTTGTGGTCAGTTCTTATTTCATGGGCCAAGAGGTACGAGACAGAATCTCTGGCAATTTTGGTACCTCTATGGGCTTTGTTGCCCTTCAAACTTTTGGTGTCACCTTTATGTATCAGCTCATTAATTCTTTGATTGGCTCTGGTGGCAACTTCTTTGAGGGGCTGCTGTTTAAGTCTTTCCCCACCATGTTGTTTACCATTTTGGCAGCGCTTCCTGTTTTCTATGTGCTTTCTCATTCCCAAAGGTCTCATTCATCTTTGGGTGGAACTTCGCTCTACCGCGGATCTCATCGAGCTCCACAGCGCCTTAAATAAGGGGTTAGTATGAATTTCACCCTTGTTATCCTTGCATGTTGCGCTGTTGCAGCAATTGGTTTGATCATTGTTTACCTCACCTTTGGTAGAAAAGATTCACCGTTTACCTTTGATATTGGTGGCGGCGCTCCCAAGGCGTCTGGTGGTTCTGACGGCTCTGCCGAGAAGACCCTCTCGTCCAGACTTATCGGATTTGCAATTGCTGTTGGCGGCATGTTTGCCGTGCTTATTGGTCGTCTTTGGACCATGCAGCTCTTATCGTCAGCTGACTATACCGAGCAAGCAGAGAGAAACCGTACGCGCACTGTTACTACTGCAGCTCCTCGCGGTCGCATTCTGGACAGAAATGGCGTGGAGATTGTTACTAACAGGCCAAGCCCAACGGTAGTAGCTCGAGCAGACGTTGCAGAAGACTACATTAAGCTGCAGATTCTTGCTAACCTTTTGGGTATGCCTATGTTGGCGGTGCGCAGAAAAATCATGGATACCTCTGATGGCGTCCAAGCGCTTCGCACGGTTTCTGTAGATGTTTCTAGGCGAGTAGTTGCCTACATTTACGCTCATGGCGCTTTGCTTGATGGCGTTTCAATTGAGGAGCGCACCCAGCGCGCCTATCCAAACGGTTCTCTTGCAGCTCATGTTGTTGGCTACACCGGAACCGTTACACAAGAGCAGCTTGAAAGCAGTAAAACTGCGGATGGCGGCTTTGTGTATGCCCACGGCGATATCGTGGGACAAACGGGTGTTGAGTATCAGTACGAGTCCGCTCTTCAGGGTGTTCGTGGTGAACAAACGGTGTATGTTGACGCTGCTGGTAATGTTTTATCTCACTCAACGTCTATTGCTCCTCAGAGCGGCTCAGATGTTGTTTTGACCATTGATGCAAACATCCAAAAAGCAGCAGAAGCATCCCTTGTCAGTGTTATCAACACCGTTAGATCACAAGACTTCCAAGGTCGCAGTGCAAGTGTGGTGGCACTTGATTGTACCAACGGTGAAGTTATTGCTATGGCAAGCTATCCAACGTATTCACCTTCAATGTTTGTTGGAGGTATTTCCAGTTCTGACTGGGATACGCTTTCTTCTGAAGAGGCAAACTATCCGCTGATGAACCGCGCAATTGCTGGACAGTATCCATCTGGATCTACCATCAAAGCACTTACTACCTTTGCCGGACTCAAATATGGCATTTGTGACGGAAATTCCAGCTGGTATTGCACGGGTTTCTGGACTGGTTTTGGCGAGCAGTACGGCATGCACTGTTGGCTTCTTTCTGGTCACGGCACCGTTAATCTGATTACCGGTATTACCAACTCTTGCGATATTGTTTTTTATGAGATTGGTAAGGGCTTCTTCTATAATAACGATCATCCCGAGGGCATGCAGGAGACATTCCGTGCCTTTGGACTTGGAGCTCTTTCTGGTATTGACCTTCCAGAAGAGGCGTCTGGTCGTGTTCCAGATGCTGAGTGGAAGTGGAATTACTTTACCAGCTCGCCTGATGATGCTCGTAAGTGGCAGGGTGGTGACAACTGTAACCTTGCTATTGGCCAGGGCGACCTGCTGGTAACCTGTCTTCAGATGGCAAATGCGTACTGTGGCATTGCAAACAGAGGTCCAATTTATAAGCCACATGTTCTGAAGAGTATTAACGCCAGAAACGGTAATGGCTCTGTTATTGAGTACAAAAACGAGGTCATTCTGTCGCCAGAAGAAAAAGATGAACACCGAGACATTGTTGCTCGCGGTCTTTATGGCGTTGTCTATGAGGAGTCCGCTTCTCAGACTATCCACTGGACCAACCTTGATGTCACGGTTAATGGTAAGACGGGTACTGCTGAGCAGCAGTCTATTGGCGAGCCAGTTGGTTGGTTTGTTGGTTATGCGCCTGCTGATAAGCCTCAGTACGTTGTTGCTGCAAACCTTGACTGTGCGCCTTCTGGTGCAGGTTCTGGTATGTATATTGTTCGAGACGTCTTTGGCGCAATTTATAATCAGCCAGACAATGTTGGTAGGTAAGGAGGCGAGAAACCCATGGCACTTGATTCATCTGCAGTTACAAAACAGAGAATGAACTCTCCCTTTAGAAGGCGTGGAGGTATTCCTTCAGGCGGTCTTGCCAAGAAAGAGAGACTTACTGGCAAGAATATCTTGAACAATCTTTATCTAGCGCAGCTTGTTCCCGCGGCTCTTCTCGTCCTCATTGGTATTGTGGTTATTTGGACCGCATCAATGAACATTGCCGAAGCCAGTTTTCCTAGGCATCTTCTTGGTATTGGCTTGGGCCTTGTTTTTGCCACGCTTATGTGGCGCTATGACTATAGAGCACTAGCAAATATGACAAACGTGCTGCTTGTTGGTGTTGTTGTATTGATGATTTTGCCTAAAGTTCCAGGTTTTGGTGTCTCGGTCAAGGGTATGACTGGTTGGGTTAATATCCCGCTTGTTGGCTTTAGATTTCAGCCGTCTGAGCTGGGAAAGATTGTCACAATCTTCCTTATGGCTTCAGTGTGTGCTCAGTATAACGGCAAGGTAGAAACACTCAGGGACTATGTAAAGCTTTGTGGAACGCTTATGGTTCCATTTGGCTCTATTATGCTTTTGCCAGACCTGGGAACTGGTCTGATTATTTTGGTTATCGGAGCTACTATCATCATTTGCTCTGGTGCAAAACGTTCTTGGATTCTTGTGACCGTTCTTTTGCTCATTGCCGTTGTAGCTCTTGTTGTTGTAACTTCGATGATTCCTGGTATTCCTCACATTCTTAAGGAGTACCAGATGAAGCGTCTTACCGTCTTTTTGGATCCATCCGTTGATCCGTCGGGAGACGGCTATAACCTGCAACAGGCGAAGATTGCCGTAGGTTCTGGTGGCTTTATTGGAAAAGGACCAGGTAACGCTACGCAGGCAAGTGGACGATTCTTACCAGAGGCACACACAGACTTTGTTTTTGCACTCTTCTCGGAAGAGTTTGGCTTCCTTGGTGCATTCGTTATGCTTTCACTTTTTGCATGGATGATTTTTGCAACCATTCTGTTTGCCATGAAGACCGAGAATACCTTCTCTAAGCTGGTACTTGTTGGTTGTGCAGCCATGTGGTCGTTCCAGGTTTTACAGAATGTTGGCATGTGTATTGGTATCATGCCTATTACTGGTATTCCATTGCCTTTTATCAGCTTTGGATCAACATCGATGATTGCCCAGCTCGTTTCTGTAGGAATCGTCCAGTCTGTTTACAGACATAGAACAAAGGCGGCATAAGCCATGGCAAAAAGAAACAGCTTGGGCAAACTTGCCACCTCTGTATTACAAGAATTCCGCGGGTCGCTTTCATCTCTAGAGCCAACTTATACGCATATCTACGTTGATTCCCTTGCTTCTGAAGAGGTAATCCTGGCTGTACATTCGTATTTTATGCCAGAGAGAACAGATGCAACGGTGCGCGTCTCTAAACTTGCCGACGGTGTTTCGTTTGTTTCTGGAGGCATTGGTCGCACGGGAAAGAATGCTGCTATTCCTGATATTGCGGTGATTATTCCTACGCCAACATCACAGTACGAGGACGCCCTTACCATGTTGGTAAGTCATTCAATTCCTTGTGCGGTGGTTGTAGAGTCTGCAGTTGAAGCGCAACAAATTGCTGATACGCTCTACAACACAGGGCTTATTAGCATTGTTGCGGGTACCACTGAAGAAGTGCTCTTTGATCGACTCTCTTCATGGATCGCAACTGCAACAGAAAAATCAGTCTCTTTTGCGGCAGCGTATCCTCTTTGTAGAACTCAAGTGGTCAAACAGATAAC
>CAURGZ010000008.1:0-30466 GCA_963524285.1 uncultured Atopobium sp. | reverse complement strand
GAGAGCAGGACGTCGCTGACCAACAAGGGGCATTTTTATGTCGAGAGGATCTCACTTTTGTGGGGTCCTCTTTTTTTGGTAGATAATATTCGAAAATAGCATAAAAATTTTTACTAAAAATCCATATTTATTACGTATTATATATTTATTGTGTATCACAATATTTACATAATTTTCTTAATTAAATGCCGTTCACGGAAGATAATTTTTACCATTTGATGTTATCTTGTTTTAACATTTGTGCATTTCTGTGTGTATTTTGTTACTAATCTGTCACGAATCTGACCATATTTCACCTACCGTTCACCTAAACCTTCTCACTTTCTGACAAATTTGGCTTGATTATTTATCCCACACCAAATTTTGAGACGAGAAATGTTAGAGCGCATGTAGCGCTTGAGTGTTTGAATAGTAAGGAGAGGTTTTATGGAGTCAGAAAACAGAGAAACTGCTGGAACAGAGTCGCTGCTCGGTGGGTCTTCTCGCCATGTGATGGGTGACTATAGCAGGGTAGTTCCACCTCAGCACTTCCTCAGAACAATGGAAAAGACCAATAGGCCGCTCGCGCTTTGTGCAGAGCCCTGCATGGGTAAGACCATGTTTTTGCGTGAGTTGGCGGATTATGCGCAGTCACACGGATGGACTGTGTACGAAATCTCTCTTTCTAGTTTGTCGGCTAAAGAGGCAACTCAGATTCTTACTAAGAAAAGTACTTCTATCTGCAATGCCAAGAAATCAAAGGTGATTAAAAGGTTAGTTCTTATTGATGATTTTCCTCCGTCTGACGAGTATTTTGTTTCTCGCCAGGTTAAATCAATTGCGCGCCTTCGCATGGCTGGCTGTCTTGTTGCGATTTCTTTATCTCCTGAAGCTCGTCAGTTAATCGACGAAGTCCCTAGCGTGTATGTTTTGGGAAAGAATGAGCTGCTCACGTTTATGCCTGGAATAGATAATTCTGAACAATCAATTTTGACTAATATGAGATTGACACGTGGTATTCCAACGCTTGTTTACTCTTTGCCAGTTACATTTTGCGAGCATGGAGATGTGGATGTTCCAATTACGTATCTAACTAGTCTTGCTTGCGTTGCATCGTATATGCTCAGAAGCTCGCTAGGCATTGAGGAACTTAGGCTCAGGCTGGGCATGATGCTGCTCGGTGTTGGCTCATTTGATGATTTGAGCCGTATATGCGGACAAGTTGATCTTGAGTATTTGGCCAAGATAGAGCAAGATGCGCCTTTCTTTGGCGTGCATGTAGAAACTAGGCGTTTCTCGTGTATTCATGCTACAAGATTTGATGTCTTGAACTTTAATAAACAGGAGCTTGTGACTCTAGCGGGTAAGCATGAAAAGCTTGTTCTGAAAGCTATAGCCCTGCTGATTGATAGGGAAGATTTCTCTAAGGCTGCATTTGTAAGCTCGCTGGTTAGAGAAGAGATTATCTGGGAAATTGTTCTTTCTCATGCAGCGGAATTTGCAGATGCTGGATATATTGAGCTGGTAGATAACGCACTTACTGCCACGCATTCTGACTGTACGCTCGATAACTCAAGTAAAAAAGCTGCTAAGGGAATGGTGGATTCGCTGTCTAGCGCTAAGGGGCCGATGAATGCTAAAGATGCTGATAGGGCATTCAAGAATCTCACTTCATTTAACGGATTTCTTAAGCAAACGGCATATATGACTTTACTGAAGTTGATTTTGCAAAAGCCTCTGCCACCTTTGAAGGAGGACCTTGAGCTGGGTCCGCTAGAGAAGAAAATTGCTCTACATAAACGCGCAATTGATTTAGCTTTGCAAGGAAATTTTAAGTATGCCCTTCAGCTGCTGCTTCTTGAGCAGCAGTATGAGAAAGCTGCATCAATAACCTCGTCAATTCAAGCTGTTGACGTGGAATTGCTTTACGCATTGCTGGGTGTATATCAAAAAGAATTTGATGCGCGCACCTCAGGCTCGCTCTCCTTTTTACAAGAAGGTGAGGCCGGAGGCTTAAAGGGGTCTGTAGGACTACTTAAATGCGTTCGCTACCTTTTTGAAAAAAGCTCTTCTGTGGGAGACTTATACGATACCGAGCAGCTCATCAGCCAAGCAGAACTGCAGGGTAATCGTATGATTCAAGTGCCCGCGCTTCTTATTGGAGCTCTTCTCAGCCTCAGAAGCAGAGCATATCCCAAAGCACAGCTCCAGGCGAGAAGAGCGGTGCTGCTGAGTAGGGAATGGGATTCACTATATGTGGTGCAAGTCGGAAAGATCATTGAAGATATTGCGGGATTTTTCCTAGGCGTTAAACCTACGGAGAAGAGCCTTGAGACAATTACCCATCCATCGCTAAAAGCTGCATGTAGAACAATATATAAAGCTCTCTTTAAGAGTGTAAACGGACATGCTCCCGTTTGGCTTGATGCGGTTGAGTATGGAGTTCCTGAAAATGCCATGTGGCTTGTGAGAGCTCTTCTGTCTGATGACTCTGAATTTCAGCAGTGCTTAGAACGAGAAACGCCAGATGAATGGCTCCATTACCTACGTTCAAATGAAGGAAAACGAGACATAACAAAATGGAGAGTATCTCGGCAAGGAGCGGGGGATTCTTGGACTGAAGACTCCGCTCTGAAGAGCCTGCACGTAGAGAAGGTAAATAACGCTCACCCAGGAGTTTACCTTGCTCTTCTCGGCAGATTTAGTTTGTCGGTTCAAGGAGAGGAGATTGCTGGCAGAAAAATTGCCTATCGATCGGCAAAGGCGCTGCTTGTGTATCTTGCGCTTGCTCACAATCACATGAGCTTTAGGTCGCAGATTGCGCAGCAGATTTGGCCGGAGGCTGATCAAGCACATTGGCAAGAGCGCCTGTATCAAGCAACTCGAGTTATTCGCAAAGAGGTCCAGGAGATTCAGACAGATTGTGAGCCTTTGGAAGCATCTCGGATTGAAAAGACACTTGGTTTTAATCCCCAGCAGGTGACCGTAGATATTGATATTTTTACGCGATTAGCAAAAAGTGTGGCGTCATCGAACAGCGATGAAGACATAGTGCATCTGGCTAAGCAGGCGGAAGAGCTGTACCAAGGGGATTTGTATCTTCCTGAGGATGAATGCTTTAGGTTTGCAGATCCCATTCGAGTTGCCCTGAGAGATCAATACATAGATACCATGGTAACGGCTTCGGTGGCTGCTTTGAGAATTACCCACTATACGCTTGCGGTGCATTTTGCAGAGCTCGCCTACCTTGTTGATGATATGCGAGAGGACACACTTATGGCGCTCATTCAGGCACTGAGAAAATGTGGTCGGGCGCAGGATGCGCAGCATTACTACGATTTGTACGTGCAGAAATACGTTATGAAGCGTAGAAAAATGCCGTCTAAACAGCTCAGGATGATTGCAGGTGCAGAAAAGGGAAAAGAATCAATAGAAACTAGTGGTGGAGAAATAACGAAATTGGGATTTTACGACGCCATGTAGTGTGATTCAAGCAGTTAGACGGGGTATGATATATAAGTTGAATACTGTGTCTATCAACCGAAGATAGATGCCCGACGTCAAGGAAAAAGCTATGCCTAATTTCCTCTCTAAGATTCTGTCCTTTGGCGCTGACAAGGACCTCAAAGCATATCAGCGTATTGTCGAGAAGATCAATGCGCTTGAGCCAACAATGCAGGAAATGAGCGATGAAGAGCTTCAGGTTCAGACCGAGAAGTTCAAGGCTCGCTATGCTGAAGGAGAAAGTCTAGACGATCTTCTCCCAGAGGCTTTTGCGACGGTACGTGAGGCGTCAGTAAGAACTATTGGTCAGCGTCACTTTGATGTCCAGCTCATCGGTGGTATCGCGCTGCATAAGGGCACTATCGCAGAGATGAAGACCGGTGAAGGTAAGACGCTTGTCTCCACTCTTGCTGGTTACCTTAACGCACTGAGCGGCGAAGGCGTTCACATCGTTACGGTCAATGACTACCTGGCTAAACGAGACAGTGAGTGGATGGGCACCATCTACAAGTTCTTGGGCATCAGTGTTGGCCTTCTGCAGAACGGCATGCGACTGAGCCTTAAAAAGCCTGCATATGAGGCAGATATTACCTACGGTACAAACTCAGAGTTTGGCTTTGACTACCTGCGCGACAACATGGTTACTCGCCCAGAGATGCGTGTTCAGCGTGGACACCACTACGCCATCGTCGACGAGGTTGACTCCATCCTTATCGATGAGGCTCGTACTCCTCTGATTATTTCTGGTGCTGGCACTAAATCCGCAGGTACCTATAAGGATTTTGCAAAGGCAGTTCGTGGATTAACTCCAGATGTTGACTTTGAGATGGATGAGGCAAAGCACACCATTGCAACAACAGAGATTGGTCTCGAGAAGGTCGAGCGCGCTCTCAACATTGACGATATCTACAACGATGAGACTGGCCAGCTAGTCAATCACCTTCAGCAGGCGCTGAAGGCTGAGTACATGTTCCATCGTGACCAGCAGTACGTTGTCATTGATGGCGAAGTAAAGATTGTTGATGAGTTTACTGGTCGTATCATGGAAGGTCGTCGTTATTCTGAGGGTCTTCACCAGGCAATTGAGGCAAAAGAGAACGTTCAGGTACGTGAAGAAAACCAGACTTTGGCAACTATCACCCTCCAGAACTACTTCCTCATGTACGACAAGCTCTCCGGTATGACCGGTACCGCAATGACCGAGGATGCAGAGTTCCGTGAGGTTTATCACGTTCCTGTTCAGGTTATTCCACCTAATCGCCCTGTGAAGCGTGAAGACCTCGATGACCTGGTCTACCGCACTATTGACGCTAAGTTCGAGGCTGTTGTTAAAGATGTTGAAGAGCGCCATCAGAATGGTCAGCCAGTACTTGTTGGTACCGTTTCCATTGACAACTCCGAGCGTATTTCTCGCATTCTTTCTAAGCGCGGCATTAAGCATAACATCCTGAACGCTAAGTTCCATGAGCGCGAGGCTCAGATTATTGCTCAGGCTGGTCGTGAGGGTGCAGTTACTATTGCAACCAACATGGCAGGTCGTGGTACCGATATTCTTTTGGGTGGCAACCCAGATGTCATGGCTGAAGATATCCTTCGTAACCAGGGAATTGAGCCAGCTGAGGCTACTCAGGTGCAAAAAGAAGCTGCGCGCAAAGAAGCAAAGGAAATCTGCGCTACTGAGCGTGAGGCAGTAACCGCTGCAGGCGGTTTGTGCGTTATTGGTACCGAGCGTCATGAGAGCCGTCGTATTGACAATCAGCTTCGTGGTCGTTCTGGTCGTCAGGGAGACCCTGGTCAGACCCAGTTCTACCTTTCTCTTGAAGATGATTTGATGCGCCGCTTTGGTGGAGATCGCATGGATGGCGTTGCAGCAATGATGCAGCGCTATGAGCTTCCAGACGATATGCCAATTAAGGCAAAGATTGTTACCAAGCTTGTCGAGGGCGCCCAGCGCAAGGTTGAGGAAGTCAACTTTGCAATGCGTAAGAACGTCCTTGATTACGACGATGTTATGAACAAGCAGCGTCAGGTCATTTACGCAGAGAGAAACAAGATTCTTGACGGCAAGGATCTTATGGAGCTCATCGAGACAGTTACTGCTTCTACTACTCAGCGCATTTGCGAGGAGTTCTGTTACGGAGATGCTGACGAGTGGGATCTTGAGGGTCTTGAGAAGTGGCTCACTGAACTTACTGGTAAGACTGATCTTCCAGAGTTTAACGAGGACACCAAGTTTGAGCGGCTTGAAGAGGATGTCACCGCATTTGTCCAAAAGACTTTTGACGAGAAGACCCAGAAGCTTGGCGAAGAAGTTATGCGTGAGCTTGCTGCTCAGGTAATGCTTCGCGTCATTGATACTCGTTGGATGGCATACCTCCAGGAGATGGATTACCTAAAGACCGGTATTGGTCTTCGTGGTTTTGGTCAGCGTGATCCTCTGGTTGAGTATAAGACCGAGGCATACGAGGCATTTACGCTGCTGGTAAACACCATGTATGAGGACTTCCTCCGTACCATTCTTCGCCTTGAGTTGGTTAATCGTCCACGTCAGAATACTGAGGCAGAGGCCTTCCAGAATGCTCACTATTCTGGTGGAGAAGAGACCGACGGCGATCAAAAGGCACTTAAGCAAGGCAAGAGCATGCTTAAGAATGCCGCAGCTATTGGAAAGAGTCCACAGGGAACCGGCGCCAGCCAGTCTTCTGTATCAACCTACCGTAAGTCTGACGATCCAAATCCTTACGTCAACGTTGGTCGTAATGACCCTTGTCCATGTGGAAGTGGCAAAAAGTTTAAGAACTGCCACGGCCGAAATAGGTAAGAATGGCTGATACAGAGGTTGTTTCGCTCCAAGCTTTAGCGGAGCGTCTCTCTGAGGTAGAAGGATATCTTCACCTCACTGAGAAGCGTCAGCAAATTTCAGAACTTGAGACAGAAAGTGCTCGTCCCAATTTTTGGGACGACGCTGAAGCTGCGCAAAAAATAATGACTCAACTAGCATCACTTCGCGATGATGTTGCTGGTATTGATAGAGCTAAAGAGAAACTCGGTGATGCTGAGGCCGCTTTTGAGCTTGGAACAGAGCTTGGAGACCAAGCATCACTCGACGAATCTCAAGCGCTTGCGGTATCTCTTGAAAAAGACTTGTCGGAGCTTGAGCTTTCAAGCTGGTTTACTGATGAACTTGATCATGGTGATGCAATTGTTACTATTAAGCCTGGTCAGGGTGGCCTTGAGTCTCAAGACTGGTGCGAGATGCTTTTTCGCATGTATCTCAAATATTGCGATCGTCGTGGTTGGAAAGTTGATATCAACGACGCTCCTGTTGCAGAGGTTATTGGCCTTGACCGCGCAACCTTTACGGTAAGTGGCAAAAATGCTTATGGCATGCTTCGTGCAGAACAGGGCGTGCATCGTCTGGTAAGAATTTCTCCTACTGACGATAAGAAACGCAGGCAGACGTCATTTGCTGGTGTAGAAGTTTTACCTGTCCTTCCTGAAGATATTGAAGTTGATATTGACCCTAATGACCTGCGTATTGACGTTTACCATGCATCTGGTCCAGGAGGTCAGGGAGTTAACACTACAGACTCGGCAGTTCGTATTACACACATTCCAACAGGAACGGTAGTAACCTGCCAAAACGAACGCAGCCAGCTTCAGAACAAAGCTGCAGCAATGAATATCTTGCGCAGTCGTTTGTATGAGATTGAAAAGGAGAAACGCGAAGCTGAGCTGGATGAGCTTCGTGGTCCAAAGAGAGAAATCTCGTTTGGCAATCAAATTAGGAGTTATGTTCTTTATCCTTATCAGCTCATTAAGGACTTAAGAACAGGTGCAGAAACAGGAAACGTAGAGTCCGTTCTTTCAGACGGCGATCTTGATCAGTTCATCATTGCGTACCATCGCTGGGTTGTTGGCGGAAAGGATTAGTGTGCAAAAATCTACTTGGCAAAAGACCTTTAAAGATTCGTTCTTTATTGTCCTTGGCTGTGCAATTTTTGCAGTTGGCCTTGATGTATTTGAAGTTCCTAACGGACTTGCGGCTGGTGGTATTACTGGTTTTGCAACGATTATTAGAGCTGTTGCACTGCCTTTTGGTTTTGATTTGCCAGTTGGTATGCAAACAATCGCTATGAATATCATTTTGATGGCTTTTGTTGCAAAAAGCGGCAACAAAAAATACTTGCTCAAGAGTGTTGTAGGCTTCTTGATTTCCAGCATTTTTGTCGATTTATTTGCACCTTTTTTACCAGCTCTTGGCGCCAATGATCTTATGCTTGCTTCTCTATGGGGCAGTATTATCTGCGGTTTTGGCCTTGGCCTTGTATTTAGGGCGGGCGGAAATACCGGCGGCACAGACATCATTGCTCAGGCGGTTTCCAAGCGTTTTTCTATTCCATCAGGTACCGCAATCATCATTGTTGATATTGTCATTATTATTGCGGCTATTCCGGTCTTCTCGCTAGAAAACGGTCTGTATTCTAGCTTGGCAATCTTTGTTACAGGAAAAATGATTGACTTTGTCATCGACGGACCAAGATCTGAGCGCTGCGTTTACATTATTTCTTCTGAGCACGATGCCATCGCTCACGAGATTCTCTATAACCTTAATCGTGGCTGTACGGAGCTTCAGGCGCGCGGACTGTGGAGTGGTGCGCACAAGCCTGTTTTGATGTGCGTTCTTGGTCGTACGGAGGTTGTTCAGCTGAAAGTTATCGTTTCCGAGATTGACCCCGATGCACTGGTATTTGTTTCAGAGGTCCACGAGGCAATCGGCGAAGGCTTTAAGTCATTTGAGGCTTTGGAAAGCTAATCGCTGCTAATCGCTGTTTGGTCAGCATGCCGCTCGACAGATGGTCCTGTTGAACTTCGGTGGGTGCGTGTAGCTGGATGCGATTAAACACAATTGCACGCAAAAATTTTGCGATTAAAATGGCGGCCTGTAAAAGGCCGCCATTTTGTGTTCGCTTAATAAATGACGAAGCGCAAGTCTTACTTAGCAGGAAGAATAGAAGGAGTGACGCAGACAACATCTTTGAGGCCTGCGGCTTTGAGCTCTTGGATCTGCTCGTCAGTTGCACCTGTATCAGTAATGAGAAGGTCAATGTCTTCTGCAGAACCAAACTGGAAGTTGGAAGTAGTGCCCAGTTTAGAAGAATCAGCAACAACATAGTGCTTTCTAGAGCGCTTGAGCATCTGAGCGTTAATTGCTGGCTCAGGGGATGTTGCAGAAGTAAGACCAAATTCTCCCGAGAAACCCGTGCAGCCCAAGAAGCATTTAGCAGCAGTAATGTGCTGGATGCACTCAAGAGCGGTATCACCAGTCATGGAAGCGCGTGGAGGACGGATGTCACCACCAGTAAGGATGATAGAAAGATCGTGGATGTCCTCAAGCAACAGTGCCTTGCCGTTGTTTGTAACAACGGTTACGTCGTGAGCATCAATCCACTCAAGCATCCCAAGAGCAACGGAGCTGGTGTTGATGAAGATGCAATCGCCATCCTCAACGTAGCGAGCGGCCTCGCGGGCAATTGCTTTGTTAGAGCGAATCTGCCTTGAGCCAGAAGGACGACCATAAGGATTAAGCAGGGTAGCAATGCCATACTGACGAGTCAGGATGCCGCGCTTCTCAAGAAAGTCCAGGTCACGTCTGATAGTCAAAGAAGAAACCTCAAAGTGATCAGCAAGCTCTAAAACACTTGCTTGTCCCTCTTTTTCTAGCAGCTCAGTAATTGCCTCGCGACGTGAATCTACGTAAGCCTTACTCCTTTTCATAAATGCCCTCCCTTTATGAGCAACATTTTTCTTTGAATGTTCATTCATCAATAAAATAGAACATCAGAAGAAGGATATCAAGATATTTCGGAAAATAATAGTATGAATATATATGAATGTTTTAGATTATAAAAAATTTAACATATAAACTTTACATGGGATAATAGAAGACGCTTCAATTACGTTCATAAAAACATGAACATTTGTATAGCTACTTGGACAAAAGATACGCTGAAAAAATATGAACAACTTTGATTACTGTTTGAGTAAAATTGATTGAAGTTAAGAACGTTTCATGGCATATTATCAAGTTATTAAGACTTGTCATGAGGCGGCTTTGGGCCAATGTGTCTCATTAAGAGAAAGGCAAGGTGGTGCTGTGTTAAGTGATCTCCTTACCGAAGACCTGGTGCAGCTCAATGTTGTAGCTTCTAACTGGGAAGATGCAATTAGAAAGTCTGCGCAACCACTCGTCGATAACAAAAAAGTAACTGAGGGCTATGTTGATGACATCATTAAAGGTGTCAACGAACTTGGCCCTTATATTGTTATTACCGAGCATGTTGCCCTTCCACACGCACGCCCTGAGTCCGGCGCACTTGAGCCTGCAGTAGGCATTGCCGTGCTTAAGGATTCCGTTGAGTTTGGCAGCAAAGACAACGATCCAGTTAAGTTTCTTTTCCCACTTGCAGCAAAAGATAGTGAAGGCCACCTTAGTGCCCTTCAGTCTCTTGTTGAATTGCTGAGCGATCAAGATTTCTTTGCTCAGCTTGAAAAAGCTCAGTCACCAAAAGATGTTGTGGACCTTGTCCACGCAAAGGAAGGTAGGTTGTAATGGCTGATAAGAAGTTCCACGCACTGGTTTGCTGCCGTGCAGGTATGGGTTCTTCCATGATGCTCAAGATCAAGATTGACCAGGTCATTAAAGAGAATGATCTTCCAATCGAGACTGAGCACGGTAATCTGGATTCCCTGATTGGTTTCAATGGCGATCTTGTTATCACCATGTCTGACCTCACCGATGAGCTCAACGCTGACGATCGCGTTCCTTCTGCAGTTGGTATTACCAACATTGTCGACAAGGCAGAGATGAAGGAAAAGCTCACCGCTTGGCTTGCAGAGCACAACGCATAAGCTCCCCTTTGTATCTTTGTGGCGGGAGTTTCTCGTCATACGCAACATGAGTTGCCTTTGGCGAGAAGCTCTCGCCAAACCTTTGACAAGAGGTACTTGTCACGTGATTTAGAGAACTTATCTGAGTAGGTTCGTCGGTTTATTTGCTGAAAGGGATTACGCATGCTCAATGCAATTCTCATGCAGCTCAGAGATACAGCCGTCATCATGGGCATTATTGCTCTTGTCGGCCTCTTGCTGCAGAAGAAGTCCGCTGTGGACGTCTTCTCCGGAACTGTGAAGACCATTATTGGCTTCATGATCTTCAACATTGGTTCTAGCGCTATGTCCGCTCAGGTCAACATCTTCAGCGACATGTTTAGTCGTGCATTCGCTGTTAAGGGCGTTGTAACCCAGGTTGAGGTCGCAACTGCTCTTGCACTGAATACCTATGGTACTGAGGTTGCTCTTGTAATGGTCCTTGGCTTCATCATGAACCTTGTGTTTGCCAAGATTACCCCATTCAAGTCCGTCTTCTTGACTGGTCAGCACTTCCTGTACTTCTCCTGCGTACTCGCACTGGTCTTCATTGCTCTTGGTCTCCCAATGTGGGTCACCATTGTTCTTGGTGGTGTCATCCTCGGCTTCTGCGGTGCTGCGCTACCTTCGTTGTGCCAGCCATTCGTAAACAAGCTTGTTGGTGGAGATTCCATCGCAATCGGCCACTTCAACTGCATCGGTTATGCATTCTCCGGTTACGTTGGAAAGCTCTTTGCTAAGAAGAACGAGGAGGAGGGCGAGAAGGAAGCTAAGGAGCTTCCAGAGTTCTTCAAGCTCTTCAAGGACTTTGTCTTCTCCGTTGCTCTCTTCATGATTGTTCTGTTCTACGTTGTTACTATTGCATGCCTTGTCACCGGTCACTTTGGCGACACCCTTGCAAACAACAAGCCATTCACCAGCTACTTTGGTAACGATATGTGGTGGATTTGGCCATTCCTTGCTGGTCTTCAGTTTGCTGCTGGTATGTCCGTTCTTGTTTACGGCGTCCGTCAGTTCATTGCTGAGATTACCGCTGCATTTGTCGGCATCTCCGAGAAGCTCATTCCAGATGCACGTCCTGCAGTCGACTGCCCTGCAATCTTCCCATTTGCACCAAACGCTGTCATCATCGGCTTCATTGGCTCCTTCCTTGGCGGCCTTGTTGCAATGGCACTTATGGTTGCATTCCACAGCCCAACCATCATGATTCCTGCAGCAGGCATCTGCTTCTTCTCTGGTGGTACTTGCGGCGTTTGTGGTTACGCTTACGGTGGATGGCGCGGTGCTCTTCTTGGCTCCTTCCTGGTTGGTATCTTCCTGACCGCTGGTCCTCTGATTCTCTATCCTGCATTTGCTCAGCTGGGAATTGCAGAGGCATCCTTCCCTAACGTTGACTACAACATCGTTGGTTCTATCATCTACGGCATCGGCTCACTCTTTGGTCTTGCCTAAGCCTAGATTTCTGTAGTACCTACTCAGCTCTACGGTTTCTTAGGGCGCTCGTGGAAAGCCCGCGGGCGCCCTTTTAAAAGCTTCACAACAAGGAAAAACATGGCAGACGAGAAGAACAACAAAAGTGTTACTGAGTCAGTGCTTGGCGATATGTTTGGCCTCAGCGTTGACAAACAGCCTGCTCCAGAGCTTCCCAAAGATCAGTTAGTTCTAGAAGTTCTTGAAGATAGAACTCGTTTGATGGTTCAGGGAATTCTGTACTTGCTCCTGGCGTTTGCTGCTCTTGCTCTGACATTTTTCTTTTGGGTTTACGCCAATGTAAGCGGCAATATTTTGGGTCTTGTTGGTGTTATTGCAGGACTCACCATTACGTGGTTTGCATCACGAGCCATGGGAAAACGCTTTAGTCGTTTTGCCAGTGGCATTCATGTTATTGATTTTGGACAGAAAAACGTATTTATCTTTGCAAAATCCGACAAGAGAAAAGCACTTGTCGTTCCTTATACCAAGATTAAAAGCTACAAACTCATCCGACAGGGCAAGGCATTGCGCCTGCTTCTTGAAGGCGCTTGGGTAAGCCATCCTTCCGGATTTGAATTTGTAGATATTAACCGTCCTTTTATGGCCACCACGCTTGATCAAATTCAAGAGCAGATTGAGCAGCTTATGGCTCAGCACAAGGTCAAAGAGACGCGTTAGCTCAGCATGTAGTAAGTGTCTTTGAGCGCTGCCTCACAGACAGAAAAGGAGTTGTAATGGCAACTGAAAAAGAGCAGGTTCAGGAGTTTCTCTCCATTGTGGGAAAGTCGCTTCATCAGTATGTAGAGAGCATTGATTTTGATGCGCTTTCTGCAGCTAAAAAGCTTATTTTGGATGCAGAGGCAAAGGGTGGCCGTCTGCACGTAACCGGCATTGGTAAGCCAGGTCACGTCTCTGGTTATGCTGCATCGCTTTTCTCGTCAACTGGAACTCCAACCTACGAGCTTCACGGTACCGAATGCGTCCATGGATCCGCTGGTCAGACTCGTCCTGGTGACGTAGTCATTGCTATTTCCAACTCCGGCGAGACAGGCGAGCTCAAGGCTACCGTTACCTGCCTCAAGAACGTTGGCGTGCACATTATTGCGTTGACCGGAAATCCTAACTCGTGGCTGGCAAACGAGGCAGAGGTTGCCCTTATTGCAGGTGTTGAGCAGGAGGGCGATTCCATGAACAAGCCTCCACGCGCCTCAATTCTGGCTGAGATTATGGAGCTCCAGTGCCTCTCTATCCTGCTTCAAAACGAGTATGGTCTTAACCCAGAGCAGTACGTTAAGTGGCATCCCGGTGGAGCTCTTGGCGCGTCCATTCGCGAGGGCAAATAACCTCAGATAAACACCAAATACGTACAGAGGAGTTTGCATGTCAACATTTAAGGGCGTTATTGTTCCTATGGTCACGCCGTTTAACCGCGACGAAGAACAGTCTATTAACTACGAAGCAGCTGAGCAGCTTCTAGAAAAGCTTATCTCCGAGGGCGCTGACGGTATCTTTACGTTTGGTTCTAACGGTGAGTTCCACGTTTGTAACCCTGACGAGAAGATCAAGTTCTCCAAGTTTATTATTGAGAAAACCGCAGGTCGTCTTCCTGTTTACGTAGGAACCGGCGCTTGCTCAACAAAAGAGGCTCTTTACATGAGCCGTGAAGCAGAGGCAATTGGTGCAGACGCACTTTCTGTCATCAACCCTTACTTCCTGGGCATTTCTGATCAGCAGCTGGTCGAGTATTTCAAGACAGTTGCTGCAAGCGTTAAGATTCCTGTCCTTCTGTACAACATTCCTAAGGGCACCGGCAAAAACATCTCTAAAGAGGCAGTTGAGCAGCTGGTAACCATTGAGAACATCAAGGGTATTAAAGACAGTTCCGGAAACATTGATAACCTCAAGGATTATCTTGACGCTGCCGCTGGTCACGACGTAGACGTACTTGTTGGCTCTGACGGAAAGATCTCTGAGGCTCATGCTCTTGGGGCTCAGGGTACTATTGCAGGTACCGCAAACCTTATTACCAAGGTTGTCGTTGACCTTTGGAAGGCTCTTGAGGCAGGAAATGCAGAGGAAGCAGCTCGCCTGCAGGCAGAGATTGAGCCAATTCGCGATATCCTTCACCTTGGAAGCACCCCTCAGACGCTTAAGCGGTCTCTTGAGCTTGCTTGATATCCTGTTGGTCCTGCTCGTTTTCCTGTTACTGAGGTTGCAGAGGGTGTTGACGAGAAGATCTATGCAATGCTTGACCATTACGGAATTGCTCATAACTAAGAATCAAAAAAACGGGTTTCTCGCCAGCTCAATAGGGTAGAGCGAGATACATTTACAAGGAGATGTTGTATATGAAGATGCAGAAAGCTGCTGTTTCTCAGGCGCTGGTAGATACCTGTGCGTTTGCAGTTGTTCGCGTCCCAACGGTTGAGCGTGGTATTGAAATTGCTGAGGGCCTTGCAGAAGGCGGCGTTCATGCAATGGAGATTAGCTACACCCTGCCAAACGCAGGTGAGGTTATTGCTGCAATTAGAGAGCGTCTTGGCGATAAGATGATTGTTGGTGCAGGTACTGTTATGGAGCCAACAACTGCTCGTCTTGCTATCATGGCTGGCGCTCAGTTCATTGTTGCTAACTGCGGCTCTGATGAGGTTGCTCGTATGTGTAACCTGTATCAGATTCCTTACGCACCTGGTTGCACTACTATGACCGAGGCAAATCACAGTCTTGAGATGGGCGCTGCCTTTATTAAGTGCTTCCCAATTTCTAACGTCTATGGTCCTGAGCTGGTTAACCTCTTTAAGACTCCAACTCCTTGGATGCCTCTGATGGCTTCTGGCGGCATTAATCTTGACAACCTTGCTGAGTGGCTTGAGCGTGGCGTTGATTGCTGCGGCATGGGAAGCCTGCTTACTAAGGGCTCAAAAGAGGAGATTGCCGCTAACGCAGCTAAGGTACGTGCCATCATTGATGAGACACGTGCAAAGATGCAGACTGCGTAACAGGTGCAGAACTAACTTGCAGACAGCGTATAACTAACGCTCAGCAGCGTTTTTCTCGCGATTTTTAGACCGTCTCTTCTGAAAAAAGAAGAGGCGGTTTTTCTGTGGATGAACTGCGTGACGTATAACATACCTGCACTTTTGGTAAAATAAATTCTGTATCTGTCTCTTCGGAGTAAGAAAAGGAGCAACTGTGGCTAATCATTTTCGCACTGATGAGCAACAGGAGTCCTCGTTTGATGACCGTTTTGGGGTAATTTCTCAGGATGATCTGAACCAGCTTGACCAGCAAGATGTTGTAGCTGATCAAGTTGAAACCCAGGACTTTTCTGCTGATGTGCCAGTGGCCCAGGCTGCTGAACCTGTAACAACTGTATCTGATCCATTTGCTTCTGGAGCAGAAGCTGTACACGTGGTAACTGCTGAGCAGCAAAACAACCCTGAGCAGGCACCTCTTGATCGTGCAAAGTTTTTTGCAGATCTAGCTCAAGATGCACCTAAGGTAGAGCGTACTGGTACTCCAACCATTTCTTTCAAGAACGCTTCGCTTGTGTATCCATCGCAGCCAAACCGTCCAGCACTTGATAACATCAGCGCTGATATCTATCCAGGTGAGTTTGTCTTTGTAGTTGGACACTCTGGTTCCGGCAAGTCATCTCTCTTGCGTCTTATTACGCGTGAGCAGAAGGCAACTCACGGACAGGTTATTGTTGCTGGTCAGGATCTTACGCGTATGCGTAACTCCAAGGTTCCTTATCTGCGTCGTCAGATTGGTACCGTCTTCCAGGACTTTAAGCTTCTGCCCGATAAGACCGTCTATGAGAATGTTTCCTTTGCACTTGAGTGCATTGGCAAGCCCCGTCCTGTTATTGATATTCAGGTTCCAGAGGTTCTGCGTCTGGTAGGTCTTAGTCAAAAGATGAGCGCTTACCCAGACCAGCTTTCTGGTGGTGAGCAGCAGCGTGTTTCTGTTGCTCGCGCAATGGTTAACCGCCCACCACTGCTTATCTGCGACGAGCCTACGGGTAACTTGGACCCAGCAATTTCTCTGGGCATTATGAAGCTTCTTGACCGCATTAACCGTGCGGGCACTACGGTTGTAATGGCAACACACGATCGCGAGATGGTTGACTCTATGCGTAAGCGCGTTATTGCACTTGAGGCTGGTCACATTGTCCGCGACCAGGAGAAGGGAGGCTATGGTTACTATGGGGCTCTCTAATTTTGGATATTCTCTGCATGAGGCCGGAAGCCACTTTAAAAGGAACTGGTCTACCGCTCTTGGTGCAATCGTAACCATCTTCTTGTCACTGTTCATCATCGGCCTGTTTATTCTTGGCTCTGCTCTTATCGAGAACATGGTAGGAAGTGTCGAGAACCGCGTTACTATCCAGGCGTTTCTTTCGGATGACGCAGATCAGGCTGCAGTAACTGCTTTCCAGCAAGAAGTTCAAGGCTGGGATACGGTTGAGTCTGTAACCTATAAGAGCAAAGAGCAGGCTCTTGAGGAGTACCGCACAACCATGAGTTATCGCAATGCTTCTGATGCTGTTTCTGCTCTTGATGGCCAGAATCCAATTCCTGCATCTCTTGTGATCAAACTCAAGGATCCTAAGGATGTTCAAGACGTTGCCCAGCGTATTGCCTCTTCATCATCTTTTGCAGCCATTGCAGACAATAAGAGCAATCCGTCTGGTGATGTTCAGTATGGTCGCGAGACCGTTGAGCGTTTGTTTAGCGTAACAGCATACATTCGTATTGGCGCTATTGGCCTTGTTGGACTTCTGGTGTTTGTTGCCTTTGTCTTTATTAACAACACCATTCGCCTTGCTATTAATGCTCGCCGTCGTGAGATTGCAATCATGCGTTTGGTTGGTGCATCTAACGGCTTTATTCGCGGACCATTCCTTATGGAAGGCGTGCTTGAGGCTCTTATCGGCGCTCTTCTCGCCATTGTCGTTTTGGTTGTTGGAGCCCACATGCTTCTCCCGGTTATGGCAGAAAGCATGACCTTCTTGACCTTTGCTATTCCAACAACGGTCATGCTGGGTATGAGTGGCCTTCTGTTGCTCTTAGGTTTGCTTCTGGGACTCTTTGGCTCTGCTATTGCTATGGGCCGCTATCTGAAGGCATAGCAACTAAGCAACCTGGTACTTCAATTGTCAAAGTGAAGTATCAATTAAGAAAGTTTTTTGCATAAAGATTGCAAGGTAAGACCTCGTGAATACCGTTCACGGGGTCTTTTTGCGTTAAACGGTATTTACCAATTTGCAGGTAGAATGATATTTTTAAGGGAGAATTGTTAGGCCACGTACTTGAATAGGGGCCAAGTATGGAGACCAACCTGCACAAATTCCAGGCTTTTACCTCCGCGGCATATCACAGTAGCTTTACGGTGGCGGCAGAAGAGCTGGGATGCACTCAGTCGTCTATTAGTCGCATGGTGGCAAGTCTAGAAAAAGAGTGGGATGTCCGCTTGTTTAACAGACATGGTGGCTATGTAAGTCTGACTCCTGAGGGAAAGACGCTTTTGCCTGTTGCAGAAGAGGTGTGCCAGGCATACAGCAAGTTGAGCAATCAAGTTAATCGCGTCAGTGCCATTGAGATGGGCAACCTTGTTATTGCTGCGCCTTCGAGCTTTCTTTCACGAACACTGCCAGGCCATCTGAAGAAGTACATGACCGATCATCCAAACATCAAAGTTGAAGTTATCGAATGCACGTACGGCGAAGCCCTGCGTCTTATTAGCAAGGGTAAGGTGGATATTAGTTTTACTATGACCCGCGCAACTGAGCAGGGATTTACTTCAACTTTATTTGATCATGATGAGGTCATTGTTGTTTCTCAAAAGGGACATTACGAGAAGAACCTTGAGACAATTCCTGTTAAGCGTCTTATCGAAGAGCCCTTTATTGTTGATATTGAGACGGCTCCTTTGCTTCAGAAGCAGCTCAAAAACGCACGTATGACATTTGCATCATCTGATTCATTCACCATTATGTCCATGGTAGAGTCGGGTCTTGGTGTAAGTTTGTTGCCACTTGAGGCAACAAAAGGTACAAATTTTGATATTGACGTACATCATCTGGAGACTCCCGTACATCGTAATGTCTTTATTACACATCGTGTAAAAGGCGAGATGTCGCGCACTACAGAAGAGTTTTTAAAGTATTTGAGTTAAAGATTGATACATAGTTGTGTACGTTAACTATTTGAAAATTGCATAACTGTTATTAGATTTTGGTAAAGATGTAAAAAGATTTAACTACCGCTCGCGGTTATAGCCTTTACGCTTACGGGTTTATCTGACGCCCAGAGGGCGCTACTCCTTTTTTCAAATCGCTTCGGGTGCAAACATAGTCTCATCAAGTTCTTCGTCCGAGTAATTACGGGAAGGAGTGGGACATGGCAGAAAATGCCGAGGCACCTGAGATGCAAAAGTCGTTGAGTCTATTCAACTTCTTTACCATCGGATTTGGTGCGATCATTGGTACCGGATGGGTGCTCCTGGTAGGCGACTGGATGGTTCTTGGTGGAGGACCATTCCCCGCGATGATCGCATTCGCAATTGGCGCAATTTTCCTTGTACCAATTGGATGTGTTTTTGGCGAGCTCACTGCTGCTATTCCAATTTCTGGTGGCATCATTGAGTACGTCGACAGGACATTCGGCCGCCCAATGGGCTTCTTTACCGGCTGGATGCTTCTTCTGGGCAACGCTCCACTATGTCCTTGGGAGGCAATTGCTATTTCCACGCTTCTCACCGACCGCTTTGGTGCATTCCCTATTCTTTCTTGGCTGAGGTCCGTTAAGCTCTACACCATTCTTGGTGCAGATGTTTACCTGTGGCCAACAGTCATCGCTCTTTGCTTTGCTATCCTGGTCATCTTCCTTAACTTTAAGGGCGCTGGCGCAGCAGCTAAGCTTTCGAGCTTCCTGACTAAGGCTCTGCTGACTGGTATGATCCTTGCAATGGTTATCTCCTTTGCAACTGGTTCTCCAAGCAACGGCCTCCCCGTCTTCTCCCAGGCAACTGAGGTTGCAGGTGGCGAGGGCACAAAGGCTACCAGCTTCTTTGGCGGCATCATTGCAGTACTTGTTATGACTCCATTCTTCTACGCTGGTTTTGACACCATTCCACAGCAGGCAGAAGAGGCTTCTGCTGACCTTGACTGGAAGAAGTTTGGCATCATTCCTGCACTTGCACTTATCGCTTCTGGTGTCTTCTATCTCATCTGCATCTATGCATTCGGAACCATGATTGACTGGCACGAGTTTGTTAAGTCTTCCGTTCCTGCACTTGCAGTTCTCGAGCGCATCAACCTGTTCTTCTACATTGCAATGCTCATCATTGCAACACTCGGACCTCTGGGCCCAATGAACTCCTTCTTTGGTGCTTCTACTCGTCTGATGCTTGCTCTTGGTCGTAAGAAGATGCTCCCTGAGTCCTTCGCAAAGATCGACCCTAAGTCCGGCGCACCTCTGACCGCAAATATGTTCATGGCTGGCCTGACCCTTGTTGGTCCATTCCTTGGCCGCAACATGCTTGTTCCTCTGACCAACGTTGCTTCTCTTGGCTTCATCTTTGCATGCACCATGGCTGGCGTTGCCTGCCTGCGCCTGCGTCAGACCGAGCCAGACCTGCCTCGTCCTTACAAGGTTGCCGGTGGTATCGCAGGTATCATGGCTGCAATTCTTGCTGGTAGTATCATCATCGGCCTGATGGTTGTTCCTTTCAGCCCTGCAGCTCTGAAGCCAGTTGAGTGGATCATCACCATTTCTTGGATTGTCATTGGTATGGCCATCTTCATGATCTTTGGTCGTCAGTCCGAGAAGGCAGCAGCATAAGTTGCTTGCAAGCTCTAAAGGTTTCATCGGTACGTTGAACTAAGCACGTTATTTGTTTCTTTAGTTTGGATTTTTTGCGCCCAAAAAGGGTGGGCGCAAAAAGATAGTATTTATCATTTACTAGAGGGGGAAAGAAATGAGTAAGATTGCTTTTGTAGGCGGAAAGCTCGTTGACGGCACTGGCGCCGCTCCTGTTGAGGATTCTCTTGTCCTCGTAGACGACAAGAAGATCGCTTATGCTGGTCCTCGCACTGAGGTTCCAGAGGGCTATGAGGTCCGTGACATCCAGGGCCGCACCATTATGCCAGGTCTTATCGATACCCACCTGCACTTCTCCGGCAACCTGACCGACAACGATAACGACTGGGTTATCGAGTCCGTTGCTCAGAAGCAGGCATGCGCAGTCAAGCAGTCCTGGGACGCTCTCTCCCATGGTCTTACCACCGTCTGCGAGATTGGCCGCAATGGTATCGCAATTCGTGACCTCGTCAACATGGGTATCATGGAAGGCCCACGTATCTACGCTACCGGCCTTGGCTTCTGCCGCGTTGCTGGTCACGGTGACTGCCACCAGCTCCCACAGGAGATTTCCAAGAATGGTCACCCATGGGGCGACCAGGTAGACGGTCCTTGGGATCTTCGTAAGGCAGTTCGTCGTCGTCTTCGTGAGAACCCAGACGCAATCAAGATTTGGGCAACCGGTGGCGGCATTTGGCACTGGGACTCCGGTCGCGATCAGCACTACTGCTACGAGGAGATCAAGGCAGTTTGCGACGAGGCAGCAATGGTTGGCATTCCTGTTTGGTCACACTCCTATAACAGTTTCTCCGCAGCTTATGACTCCGTCCGTTGCGGCTGCGAGCAGATGATTCACGGCTTCGAGCTTGATGCAAAGACCATGGATCTTATGTGCGAGCAGGGCACCTTCTTTACTCCTACCATCGGCTTCCTGCCAACTTGGTACGGAACTTATCCACCAGAGTGGACTCCAGAGCTTGACGCATTCCCAGGCGATACCGTCGTTGAGAAGGGTCTCAACCGTACATACGAGAACCTCCGTGCTGCTAACGAGCGCGGCGTCACTCTCACCATCGGCTCCGACTCCTTCAGCTTCGTAACTCCTTACGGCTATGTCACCATCGATGAGATGTATGACTTCGTTGAGAAGGCTGGCGTCACCATTCTTGAGACCATCAAGGCTGCTACCCTTAACGGCGCTAAGATGGTTCACCACGAGGATGAGTTTGGCTCCCTCGAGGCTGGCAAGCTTGCTGACCTCCTGGTTGTCAAGGGCGACGTTGCTACCAACATCCGCGACCTTACCCCAGATAACATGGAAGTTATCATGAAGGAAGGCAGCGAGGTTATTCGCGGCACCTTCTAAGAGGTAAACCAATCCCTTCTGGAGCCCCTATGCAGTCTCTGCATAGGGGCTCTTTTTTGCGTACAGGGATGGCGAGAAACCCGTTGAGGGTTCCGAAGTCTATCCGTCGAGATGTTCGTCGAGAAACCCGTCGAGATCCCTGGAACTTCTCGCCTTATCTGGACATCGTCTATCACAAGGCACTTTAGGGTACATATCAGAAGATTCATTGGGTCAGCGCAAAAGGCACTGGCTTCTACCTACAGGAGGATTTTTGGCTAGAAAACGCATACATAAAGGAAACCGTCGTCAGGGACGTGCAAAAGTCTCAAAGCGACCATCGGCGTTGCTTACAGGCACGCTGAGTCTTTCTCGCCCAGGAGTTGCTACCGTAAGCACCCCTGAGGGTACGTATGCGCTGGCCAAGCACGGGATTCATGAGGCAATGCACGGAGACGAGGTCCAGGTTTCGCTGGTCTCGGCCAAGGGAAAGACTCCTCTGGCAAACGTGCGTTTTGTGCTTACGCGAGCTACTCAGACGTTTTTGGGCATCTACCATGACGCCGGTCCACTTGGCGCTGTGGTGCCGCTGGATAGTCGTATTCAGCGAGATTTTTTTGTGCTTCCAGAAGACTCTTCTGTTGGGCGTCATTACGTTTTTGAGGGCGACGTGGTTGTCGCGCGCATCACAGAGTATCCAACGCGTAAAAGCGCTGCTGTAGTCACTATAGAACGCCGCGTGGGATCAGCCGAAGATCTGGACATGAACGTTGAGGCAACTATTGCTTCGTATGGTTTGGCAACGGAATTTCCTATCAAAGCGCTGAGACAAGCCGAGAAAATCTCCGTTGACGCAGATAAAGCCCTTGTAGAAGACGCTTCAAGACACGATTTGCGAGAAGAGCTGTGCATCACCGTAGACCCCGCAGATGCTAAAGATTTTGATGACGCCGTTGGTGCGCGGAAGCTTGAAGATGGCAGCTTTGAGCTCTGGGTTCACATTGCAGACGTGGCTCACTATGTGAACTGGGATTCTCCCATTGATTTAGAAGCTCGTATGCGCACCTGTTCGGCATATCTGGTTGATCGCGTGTTGCCCATGTTGCCAGAAAAGCTCTGCAATGACGTGTGTTCTCTCCGACCAGCTGAAGATAGGCTGGCTATGTCGGTAAAGATGAAGCTGAGCAGCTCGGGCAAGATCCTTGGCGCAACGGCTATGAATTCCGTTATTCGCTCACGAGCAAGACTCAGTTACGACCAGGTAGATAGCTATCTTCAAGGAGACGCCGCGGCACTTGACTCCGTTGTGCCTAGAGAAGATGCTGGCGCAATCAAAGAAATGATTAACGTGCTCAATCAAATCCGAGCACTAAGAGAAGAAATTCGCGAGAAACGCGGCTCAGTAGATTTTGAAAGCGTAGAGACGCGCGTAGTGCTTGACCAGGATAACAAGCCAGTTGGCGTATCGGTGCGCGAGCGCACCCAAGCAACGGGGCTTATCGAGGAAGCAATGCTTGCAGCCAATGAGAGCGTCGCGCACATGCTCAGCCAGCATGACCTAGAGTCGGCATATCGAGTGCATGAGCAGCCTTCTCCAGAGTCACTTAAGCTTGCGGTTACTCCACTTGTGGCGATGGGCGCACTTGAGCCAGATGTTGCGTCTCGCATTGCCATTGGCGATCAGACGGCATTGCAAGAAGCGCTGGAGTCGGTCCACGGTACACGTTATTCTCGCGTGGTAAATGCACAGCTGCTCAGGGCCCAAAAACGAGCCATCTATCTGCCAACCAACCAGGGGCACTTTGCCCTAGGGGCGGATGCGTACTGCCACTTTACTTCGCCAATCAGGCGCTATCCCGACGTGATAGTTCATCGTACGCTCAAGCGTTTGCTCCGCGGACAGACGGCGCCTCGCGCAGAACTCAGCGCGCTTCCGGATATCTGCAGCACCTGCTCTGAGCAGGAGCGCAAGGCAGACGCAGCGGCTCGTGCGACGCAAAAGATCAAGCTGGCTGAGTACTACCAGAGTCGTCTGGGAGAAGAAACGTGGGGAACCATTGACGGCTGCGAGCGCTTTGGCCTGTTCATTACGCTGGACGGCACCTACGCCGACGGGCTTCTCGCCGTGAGGGATTTGGGTCACGAATGGTACGTGTATGATCAGGAGACTCTGGCGCTGATAGGGGAATCAACAGGCAAAACGTATCGTATTGGTGGACGTGTGCGCGTGAAGATTTCTGGCGTAAATGTGGCTCGTGGTCAGATTGATTTGGCACTTGTGGAATAATAAGCAGGTAGATTACGTGCGGGTTTATGAAGCACCCGCACAGATGATTGCATGATTGATATTGAATGATAGGTGAGTAAGATGGCACTTTCGGCACTTTCAGATGAGCTGATGCGCGCTGAAGGCATGATGATGCAGGACCAGAATGATGAGGCCCTTGAGCTGCTGCTTCGTTTGGCTGAAGACGCTGAGGAATATGTGGATTGCAACTGCCAAACCACAGATGAGCTGCAGTATTTTGCGTTCCCAACGCTGTTTGACCGCTTAGCGTATAGGCGCGTGGAGAACGACCCTCGCAAGCTTGATGACGTTCATGAGCCGTTTGATCGCCTGTACGGAGACCTTGCAATGGCTTACGTACGTACTGGCGATTACGAAAACGCCATGAATGCGCTGAAGACTGCCATTCGTTGGAACCCAATGAACTGCGGATTTAGGCTTGATTTGGCCGACCTGTTTAAGATTGCAGGAGATATTCGTGAGCACATTGCTCTGACATTTGGCGTCTTTGAGCGCGCAAGCGAGGCAAGGCATCTGACCAGGGCATTTTTGAACTTTGCTGCGTGGTTTGAGGCTCAGGGTAGGCTTGAGCAGGCTGCAGCATGTCTGAGAGCTGCTCGTCGCTTTGAGGTTAAAGACAGCACGCTTGAGGCCGCTCTTGACCAGGCTGCAGGCACCCCTAAAGATCCTGATGGTCTTACCGACGAAGAGGCAAACGACCTGCTTGAGGCAGAGGGCCTGCCAACAGGCGCCAACGCCGAGATTGCGGTTTGCCTGCTGATGTGTGCGCAGGATTGCGCCGCCATGGGCGACAGAGCTACTGCAACTGAGATGACCATTCGCGCTCGCGACCTTGTGGGTGAGCAGGCGGCTCTTACGCTTCTGCAGCTTGTTCGCGACGCCGCAATCTCCGAGGGCTTCACCGCAGGCGGCAATCCCGTATCTGCTGATGCGCCAGGCAATGCATCTGGCGAGAAAACCGATGCAGCTGAAACTTCAGACGGGGAAGGCAAGTAAGTATGGCCGAGACCCAGGGAAAACAGCAGGGCAAGAAGTCGATTGCACGTAATCGCTCTGCTCGTCATGAATACGAGATTGGCGAGACCTTTGAGTGCGGCCTGGTGCTTACTGGCACCGAGGTCAAGAGCCTGCGCGAGCGTGGCTGCCAGCTGACCGATACATTCTGCCTCATTCGCGACGGTGAGGCGTGGATTCACGGCATGCACCTGCACCCGTACACAAACGGTGGCGTGTGGAACGTTGACCCAGATAGAAAGCGCAAGCTGCTGCTTCACCGCAGGCAGATTGACTATCTTGACGGAAAGCTTCGCCAGAAAGGCTTGGCGCTGGTTCCGCTTGAGATCTACTTTGACGAGCATAACCGCGTCAAGTTGCTGATTGCGCTTTCGCAGGGTAAAAAGCTCTACGACAAGCGTGCGTCTGCGGCTAAGCGCGATTCTGACCGTGAGATTCAGCGAGCTCTCAAGGAGCGCAGCCGCTAGTAGTGCGTCGCTGCCGCACGCGAGCGTACCGCCGGAAGCGGCTGGCGCTCGGAGCACGCCGAACTTCTCGCCAAAAAATTTCGTGCGAATTTTATGAGAATCATTCCTATTTTCGGAATAATGTTTTAGAATCACTCAAGGTTTGTTACTATCTGTATGAGCACTTAACCGCGGGTAAGGGCCACGGTTAGTTGCCATCCGCGTTAATTGCGCGAATAGAAGGAAAAGCGCGTAAGCGCTTGGAGAGAGGAATAAAAATGGCAGAGACTACTTACAAGTTTGTTTGCACCGTTTGTGGCTATGAGGTTGAGGTTGACACTCCAGAGCTTCCTGAGGACTATGTTTGCCCAGTTTGCGGCGTTGGTCCTGAGATGTTCGAGCTTGTCGAGGAGTAAACTCCCCACAAATTAGTCAGATAGGTTATCCGCGCAAGATTGCACGTTGGTAACCTCTTTGATGATCACCCAAACAAAATCGTAAAAGCGATGTAGGATTTAACCTGCATCGCTTTTCGTATACGCCTGCGTAATATGTGCCGTGGATGTACGCAATGTGGTTGGAGTAGTCTTGAAGCACGCGTTACAAATGTCAGATTCGGTGGAAGTTGCAGCATTTTTGGCCTTTTCGGGTGGAGTGATGGACGCCTATTCCTACCTGGTACGTGGTGGTGTTTTTGCCAATGCTCAGACGGGAAACTTACTGCTTTTGGGCGTAAATCTGACCAGCGAATCGTTTGAAAAGTGCCTCAAATACGCTCTTCCAATTTTGGCATTTGCCATAGGTATTGCGCTTTCATATGCCATACGAGCCATTGCGCGAGAAGAACATCTGCACTGGAGACAGCTGGCGGTTATCGTAGAGATTGCGCTTCTAGGTGTAGTTTCTTTACTTCCAACCGATATGAACCTGTTGGCAAACAGCTTGACGTCACTTGCATGCGGCATTCAAGTTCAGGCGTTTAGAAAGCTTCACGGGCATGCGTTTGCCACCACCATGTGCATTGGTAATCTTCGTGGCGGAACGCAAGAAATAGCGGCTTATATGCACACTCACGATTCATCTCACATTGAGACATCGTTGCTCTATTTTGGAACTATTTTCTGCTTTGTAGCTGGTGCGGTAGTGGGTAACTTGCTCATTCCGCTGCTGGGAACCCATATGATTTGGCTGTCACCTGCGGCGCTTCTCGTGGTTATTCTCATCATGTTTATTGATCGCGAGAAACAAGTTCTAGAAGCTCACGGTAAGTCTGCAAAGTAAGCCGTTAAGTAGGCCGTAAAGTAAGCCACAAAGTAAGCCGTTCCCAAAATAGTCATATCTTTTTTGAAAGAGTGGCAGTTCATGGGGTATACTCTCTACACTTTGAATTGTGTGCAGTGTCACTTACGTACACAATTCAGGAACATTGAAAACTGCATGGTGGCAGTTTCTCTCATTATTGGGGGTGACTGGATTCGACAAGGTGAGTTTGCGGTGGGCAGCAAGCCGTGGTCTCCTCGCCACGTAAAACAGGGGTAACGTCAAATTGAATTGACAACACTCTTACTTTTGAGCCTCGTATGGCTCTCGCTGCTTAATTTAGTTCAGCGCGTCTAACTGGGATTTTCTCCTGTTCTCAGGGTGACGTCATTTTAGGGAGATGCTTGTAAGGACGTAGTTGGTATGCCTTACAAAAAGATTGAACCAACTGGAGCACCAAACGCCTGTTACTAAGTGTGCGGTACTTGAGATCTAATTAGTAACTGAGCTTGGAGACACCTGCCTAGGATTTGCTTTGGACCGGAGTTCGATTCTCCGCACCTCCACCATACATTCGTTACTCATGAATGGCGAGAAACCCCGTGATTCATGAGTACTTTTTTAAACGCAACATTGTGTTGCACGTCTGCAAAAGAGCCGCACTCCGATGTATTTGGAGTGCGGCTTTTGCTGTTCAGGATTTATTTTTACGTTGGCGTTTGTTTTTTACTCGTTTAGCGGAAAGTCATAGGCTACAGGCAGTTGAGGGGTAATATTTAGTTAGCAAAATCTAACAAACACCAAAAGGCAAGTTCAGACATCATTTTCTGCACGTATAGTTTGCCGAGCTAGTGGATTGCTTTTCAAATCATATGACGCCGTGAATGGAAAATAGAATTGAGGCGAAGCAATGTCAAAGAGCGCTTCAAAGTTTCAAAAAGTGCTGATGTCGTGGGTGTATCGCGGCAAAGAAATATTTAAGCCCCTTAACACTGGTGCCATTGATGAGCACGTGAGGTGCATACGTGAGTATGTCGCCAATATTTTCTTCTACACTAAAGGCAGTACTACCATCATGATTGACGCAGGGTACAGCTATGATCGCCTGCAAGAAAAGATGGACTGGCTGGGAATTGACCCTAAGGATATTCAACATATTCTTATTACTCACCAGGATACTGATCACGTGGGTGCAATTGAGGTGGACAGCGACCAGCTCTTTAGTCACGCGAGGGTTTATATCGGCGATGTTGAAAATAGGTATTTAACAGGAGAAGTTCGTCGCCGTGTAATGAATGGCTGGTTCAAGCTACCAAAGGTAAACATTCCAAATAAAAAGACGCTTCTGCATGACGGGGAAGTGTTTGAAATTGATGGCATTAAAATCGAAACAATTTTGGTTCCTGGTCATACCTGGGGTCACGTGGTGTATCTGATTGATGACGAGTATTTATTCTCTGCCGATACCATCTGGCTGGGAGCAGACGGCGGTTATAGCTTTATCAATAAACTTGCAGAAGACAATAAACTGGCTGTTGAATCGCTTGCAAGGCTAGAGGGTATTCTGCGTGAGCGTGGACTTAATCCCAAAATTATCACCGGGCATACAGGCTGGGCGGATGACATCAACTTTGTCTTTGCTCATACCGATGAGGTGTGTAACGTCAATAAACCAGTCAAAGTTCATGACCCCAAAGCTCCCTACGACGCATATGACGAGCGCGACGACACACGCGAAAACGCGGTGAACACGTCACTTCTTCCGTGTAATCGATAGCGTTAGGACCTTGTCAGGATTCCGTAAGAATTATGTCAAGATTGCATCAAGACTCTGTCAGAAATGGCAGAGTCTTTTTCAGCCAGAAAGTAGTTAAAGTTTTTTAGAATTTCTCGTTGACATATTCCACAAGTGGAACTACTATCGTTATAAGATATTCAACAAGTGGAATACAAGGAGATGAGAGATTTGCTCAAGCAGGGAATTCTTGGTCTCTTGAACTATGGAGATATGTCCGGCTACGAGATCAAAACCATCTTTCAACAGTCGCTTAATTACTTCTGGACTGCTCAGACAAGTCAGATTTATAGAGAACTGCAGTCGCTAGAAAAAGACGGCTGGGTTACTTCAACGCTCGTCGCTCAAAAAGGGAAGCCAGATAAAAAGGTCTTCTCGATAACTGAAGCCGGTAAAGAAGAGTTGCAGAGATGGCTGAGGGAAGACTCTCAGTCCTCGGTGCTGCGCATTCCGCTTTTGATGCAGACGTTCTTTAGGGGCGAGTGCTCCTACGAGGAAAACCTTGCATTCTTCAAACGAATCGCAGATAACGCCTCATCGTTTCCTGGTGGAAGTGAGCTGGCAGCTGGCGCGGTGGCCGCTTACGCAGCTCAAATGGGTGACCCAGAGAAGGCATTGTTCTGGCAATTTACTATCGAGTACGGCAAGATGCACGAGGAAATGCTTAGGGCATGGAGCGAGAAGTGCATGAAGGAGCTGGAGGCGCACCATGAATATTCTGCTCATTAATGGCAGCCCCAAGGGCAAAGCTAGCAACTCTCTGCGTCTTGCTAAGAGTTTTATCGAGGGCGTCTCCGAGCAGCACGCCAATGAAGATGTGACTGTTGAGCAGCTCAATGTTGCTGCTATGGACATCAAGCCTTGCAAGGGCTGTTTTCACTGCTGGAAAAACACGCCTGGCCAGTGCATTATGTCGGACGATGAAGAAACCGTCATCCAAAAGCAGCTCTGGGCTGACCTGGTTATTTGGAGTTTTCCGCTCTACTACTTCAACGTACCTGGACTGCTGAAGAACCTTATTGATCGCCAGCTCCCCATGAGTCTGCCCTTCATGAGCGACGCAAACAGGGGATATGGAAGTGGCGCGCACGAATCTCGCTATGACATGACCGGCAAGAAGCACGTTCTTATCTCTACCTGCGGATTCTATTCGTCAGAGGGCAACTACGATAGCGTTACCAAGATGTTTGACCACATTCTTGGCCAGGGCAATTACGAGAGCATTTTCTGCGGTCAGGGCGAGCTCTTCCGCGTAAAGGAGCTTTCTGCGCGCACTGACCAGTACCTCGAGCTTGTCAAAAAGGCTGGCACAGAATACGCTCAGGGTGGCATTTCTGAGCAGACAAAAGCCGAGCTTAAAGTGTTGCTGTATCCAAAAGAGATGTTTGAGCAGATGGCGGATGCAAGCTGGGGAATTTCTCGCGATACAAGCGCTCAGAGCAGCAAAAACGCTGGCGAGAAACCCGTTGAGCAGGTGCCGTTTGACCATATCTTCACCTCTCAGATGGCAGCTCTGTACGACAAAACGGCTTACGACGGAAAAGATCGCGTGCTTGAGATGAACTACACCGATCTTGGGCGTAGCTACCAGATTCTGCTGGGCAAAGACGGCAGCAGGGTCTTTACTGACGGTAGCCTCACTACCACGACAAAGCTCAACACTCCGTTTGAGGTCTGGCAGTCCATTTCTCGTGGCGAAATAAGCGGACCAGAGGCGCTGGGTAAGCACCTGTATACCGTTGAGGGCGATTTTTCCTTCATGATTGATTGGGATAAGTATTTTGGTCCCACTCCTGGCGGCGCATCTGGAGGTGCGCAGAACGTGCCGCTTGAAGAGGCGGGCAACACGCAGAAAAACCCTCAGATGATTACAATGCTGCTCCCTTGGATTACCTTCTGGACTGCAACATCGTTTGACTCCCAGGTTGGCGCTATGATTGTGCTGCTTGTTACTGCTTTAATGCCGCTTATTATGAGGAACTTCAAGTTCACCATCTGGGACAGAATCTCATTTGCCCTGGTTGGAGCATTGTCTGCAGGCGTTTTTATGAGCGGAAATGGCGACGGGAATCTTATTGTCAATTTGGGTTACCTGGCTTTTGGCCTTATGTGGCTTGCATCATGCCTTACTAAGGAACCTCTCTGCGCTGCATATGTTAAGTACAGCTACGGCGGAGATAATGCCTACAACAATCCGCTGTTCATGAAGACAAATTATATTTTGGCTGCATGTTGGGGTGCTATGTACGTGTTAACGGCCATTTGGAGCTGGTTTGCGGTTCAAAATGGTGTGGGCGGTATTTTGGTTATTGTGAATAACCTGGTTCCTATCGGAATGGGACTGTTTACGGCGTGGTTCCAAAAGTGGTATCCAGCTAAGATGGCAAGCGGAAAGTAAGCAGCTCAATCCACTACAAAACACCTACATATCAAAAGAGAGCCGGTACTGAACTGCCTCCCATTTCTTGGACATAAGAAATGGGAGGTAGTTTATATGCGGGTGATTATGATTCTGCAGCGTGTTAGCGTCGGCTTTTAGGCCTGGCG
>CAURGZ010000007.1:0-31969 GCA_963524285.1 uncultured Atopobium sp. | reverse complement strand
GAGCAGGCACTTGCTGCGCTGTAGATAGACGCTCAAAAACCGCTCATGTTTATGGCGAGAAGATCTTGGAATCAGAAGATCTTCTCGCCATGTTTTTGTGAGGAGTACGTTGTGCGTAGAGCTGGGAGAGCGCGGGCTATTGAGCTCGAGAGATGGATTCTGGGTCCAGGTGATCTTCTGGGCTGGAAAGCTCGGGAGCGGAAAGCTCTGCCTCGGCGAGCTGGGAGTTCTCTTCTTGAGTGCCATCGGATACAGCATCAGTGCCATCAACACCGTCTGAATTCACACCTTTGAAGTGCTTGCGATAGATGTGGATGAGGCAGCCAACAGAGAGCAGTGCTGAGAGTATATTGGACACAACTGACACGTACCAAAGTGCGTCCAGACCAAATGGCTTCAGTATCAGCAGTGAGCTGATAGGGAAGATGAGTGCCATAAAAAGGCTTAAGAGATTGGAAATCTTTGTCTGCTTCAGGGCAATGGCAAGACTCTCGGTGCACATGGTAATCCAGCTAAAAATGAAGATAAAAGCATGAATGCGCATAGCTGGGATGGCCATGTTAAGCAGCTCTTGTGTTCCTTCAGGCAGGTAAAGCTTAACCAAGAACTCCGAGAAGAAGAACGAGACGCAGAAGGCAAAGATGCCAATAATGACACCTGTGGAGAAGATGTACTTCTCGATAGCAAGCACTCGATCTTTTTTCTTTGCGCCCCAGTTGTAGCCAATGGCTGGCTGCATGGCATCAGCTTGTCCATAAATGAGCGGCTGAATGAGTCCGCCAGAATAGAGAAGTACGCCGTAAGAAGCAATGGCAATATCTCCGCCAAGGCTCAGTAGGGCAGCGTTCATCAGGAGCGAATAAATCCTGCTTGAGATGTTCTGCATAAAGATAGGGAAGCCGTTTACAAAAATCTCTCTTATGTGCGTCCAATTAAAGTGTGGCTTAACAAACTTAAGAATTTGTCTGTTACCAATAAAGGGCCAAACACCATAAAGGGACGAGAAGGTAATTGAGATGCAGTAACCCAGTGCCGCATACTCAACGGATAACCCCAAAACACCTAAGAAGTAGTACTCAAGCACGGTTCCTAAAATTGCAGAAATAAAGGCAATGCTGGTAGAGCGCCTAATTTTTCCGCAGATCTTAAGAAAGTTATCAACGGCGTACGAGATGCACATAACTGGCAAGAAAAGGGTCCATACGCGCAGGTAGATAGTTCCTTGCTCGGCAATTTTTCCTTGAGCACCCATAAGTGCCAGAACGTTTGGTGCACACAAGAAGAAGAAAATGCCGCTGATAACACCTGTGGTAATAAGCATGATAAAAGCAATGGTAAAGATGTTATTAGCAGTTTGGTGGTTCTTCTTGCCATGCTCAACTGCAATAACCGCAGAGGCTCCAACGCCAATAAGGTCGGCAACTGCAAAGCAGAGAATAACCAACGGAATGGCAATGGTTACCGCGCCAAAGGACTCCTGACCCAGATAGCGTCCAACAAGGATTCCATCTGCAGTGTCGTAGAGCATCGACGCAAGCATGGCAATAGCACCCGGGAGGGCTGCTCGTATAAATAATTTAAATGGTGGTGTTTCCGCAAAAAGCTTATTCGATTCCATACTTCTCCTCGATTAGTGGTGGAACATGTCAGACAGACTCGTGGTGTGGACATGTGACACGCTCACGAGAAGATTAAAAAAGCATCGAACAAGCCTCCTTACATACTTGCAGGTACACGGACAGTTGCACATACTAACACAGCAAAGTAGCTAATGCTATGATTTATTTGAACATTTTGGACAAGTGTGAGGATTTGTTGTGCCAACGGAACAAAAGAAAGACATCGGCGCTGAGCTAACCAAGCTGGCTGAAAACTCAAGAGTAGGAGAGCTTTCTAAAAAGGTCACCGAGGCATCATCTGAGCTGGCAGAAAACGTTTCTGAAGTAGCAGAGCGTGCCGAGAAAATCCTTGTGGTTGATGAGGATCAGCCGCTGAACCGTCCTGCATCTGACCGAGTTAAGGCCACTGTCCCTAGAACCCCTGCTCAACATATCTTGCGCATTGTTTCAATTGTTTTGATTATTTTAGGTGCAGCAGATGTTCTGACTACGTCGGCATCTCTTTTTGCAACTGTTATGGGCTTACAGCCTGCTGTTCCTTTGGAACAGCTTGAGTTCAGCGGTGTGTATTTTACGTTCAGCAATAACGTGCTTCTAGGCTATGTGTTTGTATTGCTTATTGGTGTGTTGCAGGTTGTCACCTCGGTACTTGGATTACGTGCAGCCAAAGACTCATCAAAAGTTGAACCATACAGATTTCTTTGCTATCTGATTGGCTTGATTATTCTGGTAGGAATTTTGTGGGCCTGGGGTAGAGGAGACTTGATTATCTTGGATCCATTCATCCAGCTCAACACCATTGTATACGTGGTAATTTGCTCTAATCTTGCGGACAAGGTAAAGAAAGAGCATGACCAAGGCGTTGTGGGAACTACGTATTGGCGCTCTCGTCACCAGCGAGTTCTTCACTTGTTTGCACTGGTATCCATTACGTTTAGTGGCATTGCTCTTTTTCTGGTACTAATTTTGCTTGGATTGCATGATTTTTCTCGGGTTGTGAATCTGCCTGCCCTGATAACCGTTAATCAATTCTTAGCTCAACAGGGAATCCTTACCATTTTCCTGGTGACGCTTGGTGCGGCATTTTCTCTTATTGCAGGCCTTTTAGCACTCAAGGGTTCAAATGATGCCCGATTTATTAGACCGTATATTCTTGCTGTTATCGTTATCGTTCTGTTTGACGTAGCAAGAATTATTTTTACGGCACTAACGCAGGGTATTCCCGCCGTAACCAGCCAAGATATCTTTGAGCTTGTTTATAACGCCTCCGGATTGTACTTGGCTATTCGTATTGAGGCAGGGCTTCCTAAGAGCTATGGTTTGCGCTTGTGGAAAAAGATTCATTCAAGGTCTTAGCATCTAAAGTAACTCCACCTAAAAAGCCTCTGCATCCTTTTGGATGCAGAGGCTTTACTTGTAGCGTTGCTGTTGCTTATAACAGTTCTGTGCTTGTAGCTTTACAGGTCAAGCTGCATAAGGCGAGCAATACTGACAATGTAAATCTTGAGGGCGCGCTTGAGCCACTCCTCAGAGATTCCCTCGTCAGGACCGTGTTCCATACCAACCCACTCTGGCAGGTCTTTTGCGGCCTTGCTGTCATAAGGACCAAAGGCAACGGCGCGCTTAAAGTGACGTGCATAGGTGCCACCACCAATAACAAATGCCTGCTCATCGCTGCCGGTGTACTCATGGAAGGTATCAAGCAGGGTAGTAATCTCAGGGGAGCTTGGGTCAATGTAGAAAGGTACAGCATCGGAGAGAACCTCAAAGGTACAACCGTGATCCTCGCCAAGTTCAGTCATGCGCTTAGTGATAGCCTCGCCAGTGGTGGAAGTAGGATAGCGAGAGTCAACGGTCTGTACGTAGACATCGCCCTTGGTGCGGATGGTACCAGAAATGCAGGTCAGAGGACCAAACTTGTCGTCAGCACTCTGGATGCCCGTACCAGTACCATCAGTAGTTGAGCAAAGCTGCTTCGAGAAGGTCAAGAAGCCGCGCTCTTCTTCTCCACAGAGGTTGTTATCAAGCAGGTAGGTTACAAGCAGGCCAATTGCATTGACGGTTCCTTCAGGCATGGAAGCATGTCCACCCTTACCTGTTGCGTTAATGCGAGCAAGCTTGGTGCCATCATCTTCAACGCCTGCGTCCTCAACCTTGATGGAATCGGTGTCAGCCAAGGTAGATGCGTCAGCGCGAACAAGTGCGCTTGCAAGACCTGGAATAGCGTTAGGTACGGTACCACCATCAAGCTCAACGATCTTCTCGCTGTGTGCACCAGCGATTTTTGGAGAAGTGAACTGTGCGTGGTAAACGCCCTTCTCGCCGCAGATAAGGGGGAACTCAGCATCTGGCGTGAAGCAGAATGCTGGCTCTGGATATTTGGAGAGGTAGTAAGGAACGTCTCCCATGCCGGTTTCTTCGTTGTTACCAACAATGGCGCGCAAGGTGTAAGGAAGCTTCTTGCCAGTCTTTTTTACCTGCTCTACAAAGTAGTGAGCTGCCCAGAGGGAGAGTGCCAGAGGACCCTTGTCGTCCAGAACGCCGCGACCCAGAATAAAGCCCTCGCGGCGGGTAACGTCAAGTGGGTCTACCGTCCAACCCTTACCCAGAGGAACAATGTCGGAGTGAGCGATGGTAGCAAGGTACTTTTCGGACTCACCAGGAAGGTCACCAAAGCCCAGGTAGCCGTCTACGTCTGTAGTCTTAAGGCCCAGGCGCTCTGCAATCTCAAGTCCGCGGCGAAGTGCCTCATAAGACTTTGGACCCCAAGGCTTGCCAGGCTCTGCTAGAGACAGATTTTCAACGGACTCTACCTGCACAAGGTAGCGAATATCCTCAATAATCTCTTCCCAGTGCTCGTTAACAAACGCCTCGGCGCTTGCTTTGAGTTCTGCATCAGTCATGAAAAACTCCTCTAATTCAAACGTTTGACCTTGAAACATATGGAGAGCAGCGGTTTTAGCCACATCCCGCGTATGAAATAGACAAGGTCGGGAACAAGGTACTAGTTACACTATACTTAATACCCCTTATCAAAGGAGTTAACTATGACGAAAAAGACTTTTATTGGAAACGCATCATTTCTTGGCGTTTTGACGGTATTGGGAATTGTTTTGATGGTTCTGAGGCAAACGCTGCCTCAAGACTCTTCCACCCCACTGTTCTATTCCTACATTGTTGCGCCAATTATGTTGTATTTTGGCATTGCTGGCCTGGTGGGCCTGCTTATTGCACGCAATACCGGCTTCTCGGTAACTAAGACAGTAGCAGTTGTGCTACGCACCCTTGCTGCAATCCTTTTTGTGCTGCCATTCTTTTTCTTCCTGATTGTGGTGCTTCCTTGGGTTCTTCTCCGAGGACTTTTTGCCATCCTTATGGTTGTCATGCTCTATGCACCATGGTTCTGGGCACTCTTTGGCCTGCTCTACGGCTTGAGCTGGGCTCAGCAGAAGGTTATTGAAGACGTTACCGCTGACCCATTTGCAGAGGATGCAGCTGCTCAGAAAGCTGCTGTCGAGAAGACCGATGCCGCTGTTACAGATGCAGCTGACGCAAATGCAGCTGATGCAAATGCAGCTGACGGAGATGCAATCAACTAACGGTACAACTCCACGTTCCAGATAGCCCAACAAGAAAGAAGTAACCTGTGCTTGAGCTCAAAGGTATTTCAAAGCGTTACAACACTGGTGGATTTGAACAAACCGCAATGGACCATATTTCCGTTGCGTTTAGAGATAACGAGTTTGTGGCAATTCTTGGTCCTTCGGGCTCGGGTAAGACTACTATGCTCAACGTTATTGGTGGTCTTGATCGCTTTGACTCAGGAGATTTGCTGGTAGATGGCATTTCTACTAAGAAGTTCAAAGAGCGCGATTGGGATACGTACAGAAATAATCGCATTGGTTTTGTATTTCAGAGCTATAACCTTATTCCGCATCAAAGTGTAGTCAGCAATGTTGAGCTTGCATTGACACTTTCTGGTGTTCCTAAGGCAGAGCGTCATGAACGTGCACTTGAAGCGCTTGATAAGGTTGGCCTTAAAGCGCACGCAAACAAGCGACCAAATCAGCTTTCTGGTGGACAGATGCAGCGCGTGGCTATTGCTCGTGCCCTGGTAAACGATCCAGAGATTTTGCTGGCAGATGAGCCAACAGGAGCTCTTGACTCTTCAACCTCTGTACAAGTTATGGACCTGCTCAAAGAAGTGGCGCAGGACCGTCTGGTTATTATGGTTACTCACAACCCAGAGCTTGCTCACCAGTATGCAACGCGTATTGTTGAGCTGGCGGATGGTCGGGTAACTGCGGATTCAGATCCATTTGACGTTGCAAGTGTTGCCCGCCGAGAAGCCAAGCCTTCTCGCAAGACCTCTATGTCGCTTCTGACTGCACTGGGTCTCTCGTTTAACAACCTCATGACCAAAAAGGGCCGCACGCTTATGACGGCGTTTGCAGGCTCTATTGGCATTATTGGTATTGCGGCAATTCTGGCTCTGGCAAATGGTACAAACGAGTACATCAAGAAGGTTGAGGAGGATACGCTTTCAATGTATCCACTCACCATCTCTGAGCAGTCCGTTAATATTTCTTCCTTTATTTCTGGAAGTGGTAGTAGTTCTGACTCGGCTGATTCTCAAACGCAAGATGCACAAAGCGAGATGACGCAGAATCAGAAAAACGCAGAAGCTGCAAAGCTAGAAAATCAGCCCGCTGAAGGTGCCATTCCTACCAATAATAGGTTGGGGATGCAGGCAGAAAGCATCGGGTCCAATGATCTGACCAGTTTGAAGGTTTTTCTCGACAATAATGGTGGCGGCATTAATACGTATGCTAGCGCTATTACGTATGGCTATTCCGTAAGTCCTTTCATCTACCTGCCAGCAGGCGCGGACTCCGGCTCTTCTGACCCTGTTCAGGTGCAGCCAGATGTTACCTTCTCTAAGGTGTCGCCTAAGATTCCGTCATATAGTCCGCTTGCTTCATTTGCAAGCACCACGCTGTTTAGTGAGCTTCCGGGAAATCCTTCCATTTACGAGGACCGCTATACGGTTCGTGCTGGTAGATGGCCCACTGCTTGGAATGAGGCTGTTCTGGTGCTGCGTCCAAACGGCACTATGGATGACTTTTTGGAGTACACGCTTGGCCTGCGTGACTACGCTGGCCTGCGCTCTACCGTTGATAAAATTGCAAGTGGAGAATCTGGCACTATCGAAGAGTCTCATAATACATACACCTACGACCAGCTGATGTCTCCAACCTTTAAGCTAGTTATGCCTTATCAGCGCTATGTATGGGACGGAAATCTTGGTGTCTGGACAGACAAATCCGATGATCAGGCATACATGAATGACCTCATTGCTAACGCACCCGACCTGCATATTGTTGGTGTTGTTCAGGCAAAAGACCCAACTACCACAGGAGCGCTTTCTGAGGGCATTTACTACACGCCACAACTGACTCAGAAGATGATTTCTGATGCAGAGGCATCTCCTATTGTTCAGGACCAGATGAATCGTCCGGACGTTGACGTTTTCACTGGTAAAACCTTTGAGGACGAGAAGAACGGTCAAACTTCTGAGGGGCTTTCTATCGGCTCTCTCATTTCCGTTGATCCTAACGTGCTGTCCTCAGCATTTAACTTTAATCCACAGGCACTGAACTTCTCGTCAATTAATCTGTCTGGGCTGGATATGTCCTCGCTTGACCTTTCTGACGTGCAGCTACCAGCTTTTGATCCGTCGCAGCTTAATCTGTCTGACAGCAATGTACTGTCTTCCGTTACGTCTTCACTTGATCCAGCTGCGCTGGCGGCGGCTTTCCCAGAACTCTCTGCAGCAGACATTCAGCAGATTCTTTCTGGCATTACCGTTAATTTCAAACCAGGAGGACAAGCTGCTATTTCTTCGCTCATGGGCAACATTGCTCTGGGATGGAACTCTTGGAGTGCTGCTAATCCCGGCAAGACTATGGCAGACTACCTTGCAACAGATCAGGTGCGCACGCAGATTGTGACTACGGTTTCTTCTGCGGTTGATACTGATGACCTGCAGCAACAGCTGGTCACAGCCCTAGCAAATAAGCTGGGAACCAATCCAGACCTTCCAAGTGTTCAGGCTGAGGTTTCTCAAAGGCTTATGAGTGCTTATCAATCACAGATTGCAAGTGCTCTTTCTGCAGCTATTACGCGCGCTATGAGTGCTTACGTGCAGTCTGCGTTAACCAGCGTGATGACGCAGGTTGCTTCCAGGATGCAAAATCAGATTGCAGGCGCTCTCAATACAGCTATGCAGGGCGTTGCGGCAAATATGTCCAATGCAATGCAGGTAGATCAAGCAACGCTCGCAAGTGCCTTTAAGCTCAATGCTGACCCATCGCAGCTAGCAGCTATTGCCGCGTCAATGCTAAGGGCAACGCCAGCAACGTATGAATCAAATCTTACTAAGATGGGATATGCGAATCTTAATAAGCCCACGTCAATCAATATTTATCCTAAAGACTTTGCAAGCAAAGAGAAGATTGTTGAAATTCTTAATACGTACAATGCTGATGCAAAGGCTGCAGGTGAAGAGTCTAAGGTGGTTACGTATACCGACATTGTTGGTGCGCTGATGAGTTCTGTCACGCTGATTGTTGATATGATCTCGGCGATGCTGATTGCGTTTGTATCTATTTCGCTTGTTGTTTCCAGCATTATGATTGGCATCATTACGTTCATCTCGGTTCTTGAACGTAAAAAGGAGATTGGTATTCTGCGCTCTATTGGTGCTTCTAGGCGAGATATTGCCAACGTATTCAATGCAGAGACGTTTATTGAAGGCCTTATCTCTGGTGTTATGGGCATTGGCATTACACAACTGCTTATTTTGCCCGCAAATGCTGTGGTCAAAGCCATGTTTAACGTGGATAATTTGGTGATCTTGCCGATAAACGGAGCACTTATTTTGATTCTGATTAGCGTTGTTCTGACGCTTCTTGCAGGTCTTATCCCTGCAGGTAGAGCGGCTAAGTCCGATCCAGTTCAGGCGCTGAGAAGCGAGTAAGGCGCTGGCTGGTCGCGCTGTCTGGCGAGAAGAACGTCTAGCTTCGTGCATTGCCTTACAAGAAAAGCCCTGTCATGTATATACATGACAGGGCTTTTTGCGTTTTGTTGCAGCTACCAGGCCTAGTTCTCCTGGCCACCAAAGAGGTCGACAACTTCAAGATCAAGCTCGGAGGCTTCAATGGCCTCCTTGGCGCCAAAGACAACAACCGAGAGGTCATCATAGCTTTGAGGCATGGTGCTCCCTAGTTCTTTGATGTCTTCAACCTGGGCGTGAAGGATTTTCTCGCGAAGCTTAAGAAGGCGCTCTGGATCACGGTGGTTGAAGTACTCAATGTCTTGCCTGCGAGCAAGCATTCGAGCGGGAACAGGAGCGTCAACACCTGCTACAGAGGCAACTACGTAGCCCTCAAACTCGTCAGCGTCTGGAGTCCACTCAGAAAGCCAGCTACCTGCGCCAACATAGCGGTCAAGGGTTGCATCAAGCGCAGGGTCTCGGTAGGAGACAAAGCTCTGCAGGCCAGCGATGGAGTTTCTGAACATAACGCCATAGGCGCCACCCTTGACGCGGACCTCGTTCCAGAGATAGTCAAGACCCAGAACTCTGGTGGCAATAAGCCAGTTACCCTGCTGTTCATTGGTTGCATAGGCAACGTTTGGATAGGAGAGACCAACGTAGGAGACGTTTGACGGAATGATATACGCCACGTGTTGCAGCTTACCCTCAGGGACAACAAGAGTTGGTACTGCGTTATCTGCCTGCGACTTGTTGCCATTGGTAAGACCAAGATCTCCCGCTGCTTGCCAGAATGCCTCACGGCTCTGAGTGGAGCCGGTAAAGCTGATCGTAGCGTTGTCTGCACGGAAAATCTTACAAGTAAGCGCATCCAAGTCTTTTACAAGCTGAGGAGCGCGCTCATCCCAGTTGGCAAGCAGGTTCTTCAGGTACTCGTAGAAGCCAACGCCTGCCAGCGCATCGTTTACGCGGCTAGCAGCAGAATAGAAGGTTAAAGCCTTATTCTGTGCAGCGGTATGACCAGCTCCCACAAAGTACTGTTCCTGTGCAATGCGTCGCTGAATCAAGATGTTCTTGAGGCGGCCCAAGTCATCAAAACACGTGCTGGACCAGACCTCAGAAGGAATGCTTGCAAGCCCCTGGGTTTTCTCGGCAAGGGCACTTGCAGCAACAATAAAGGCGGGGCGTGCCTGGTCAAGGGTGTCGCGGTCATAGATATCCGTGAAGAACGAGAGGTGACCAAGGTTGCTTTCAATAAGGATATCCAGCTCAGACGCAGTGTGTACAGCCGTATCAAGCTTGCCTAGCGCCTCTGCAAGAATACCCACAAGTGGCAATTCTTCGAAGGTAACCGCGTGGGTCAAATCAAAGTAATGGTAGACATAGTCGATGCCGTGAGTATCCAGCTCGTGCGCAATACATGGTAGGGGAGCTTCAACCTCAAAGCCAGCAGGACGCTCTCTACCTGCACCGATATCACTGAGCGAGAGGGACGGCAGCTTGGCTAGGTCTTCTGGAGCGTCAGGTGTTTCTTGCTCCAGACGCAGTGCTTCAACTTCTGCTCGGATCTTCTCGACGTCCTCATCAGTGAGCGTGGAGCGAAGTTGTGCCAGTTCAGCGGCTTCTTCCTGAGCCTCTCCCTCGTCTGTAGGGACAAGCTCAACCTGAGCTGCGTGCTTGCTGTTGCAGATGAGCTCCAGCAGCAGCTTCTCAAAGCCCTTTTGAGCTGCAAGTTCTTTGACGTAGGCAATGGCGTCCTCGTAGCGGATGTAGTCCAAAGGACGTGCGTCGTCATAGAGCCAGCTTGAAAGCGAACGCAGCGTGTACTCAATGCCGTTTGAGTAGGACTGATCATTCTCGCGCAGGTTAAACTCTGCAAGTGCAATGGAAGCATTGAGCTTCTTTGGATCAATGCCTTCGGAAGCAATCTTTTTGCAGGTGGTTTCTACCAGCTCACGGAACTTCTGAGCTGCACCCTCCTTAAGGCCTTTGAGCTGCAAGAAGAGCATAGGTTGGGCAAGGTCGTCGGAGAGATAGTAGCTAAAGTCATCGCCAAGCTCTGCGTCAAGAATTGCACGCTTGAGCGGGGATTCATTGGAGCCCATGAGGGTGTCAAACAAGATATCTGCTGCCATCATCTTATTGCGCTGGTCAGGCGTTCCAAGCACGTAGCCCAGGCCGACGCTGGAGTTGTCGGCTGCGGTGTTCATGCGAACCTGAGCAGGCTCGGGCAACACGGGCGCCTGCAGGTTAAGTGGATTGGGGGCACCTGCATCGCGTTTCTCGGCAGCTGCAAACCTCTGGGCAATGAAGGAGAGCTCACGCTCACAGTCAAGGTCGCCGTAGAGGAAGGTGTAGCTGTTAGAGAGGTCGTAGTGGCGAGCGTGGGTGTCCAGGAAGTTCTCGTAGGTGAGCTCGGGGATTGCACGAGGCTTACCACCGGATTCTTTGCCGTATGCGGTGTCAGGGAAGAGGGCCTCGCTCACAGAATCGTAGAGCACGCGATCAGGGTCAGAGAGGGCGCCCTTCATCTCGTTGAAGACAACGCCGTTGTAGCTCAGATTGCCCTGCTCATCAGCCTCTAGGTGCCAACCTTCCTGCTCAAAGATGCGCTTGCGCTTATAGATTGCAGGATGCAGAACGGCGTCTAGGTATACGCTCATCAAGTTTTCCAAGTCAGCCACATTGGTGCTGGCCACAGGGTATACCGTCTTGTCGGGGTAGGTCATTGCATTCAAGAACGTCTGCATAGAGGTCTTGAGCAGGTTAACAAAAGGCTCCTTGACAGGATAGGCATCGGATCCACAGAGAACCGAGTGCTCCAAGATGTGGAAGACGCCTGTGTGGTCTACAGGAGGTGTCTTAAAAGCAATGGCAAACGAGCGATTGTCATCGTCGCAGGCAAACCACATAAGGCGGGCGCCTGTGGGAACATGCTTAAAGATGTAGGCGTAGCCAGAAATCTCGTTAACCCACTCAGCTGAGATTACCTCAAAGCTCTTGTCTTCTGCATGAAGCGTACCAACAGAAAACGCGCTGTCCATCTGCGAATACTTGGATGTCATAAGCTGCCAATCTATACGAAAACTTACGTGAGCATTAATGCCGTTTTGGACCATCTTGCCCATTTGAACCGTTTGGAGACTTGAGACTCCGCATAAAGCAGGGTAAGGTGGATTTTTGTTATTGTGATACTACCGCGTCAGAGAAAAAGTGACACTTGTATCCGTATTTTGTAATGAAAGATTTATACCCAGATGAATGATTTCATTTCTCATGAGAGCGATGTGGAGTCTTCTAAGGCCACAGACGTTTTAGAGACTTCTGCAGAAGAGGAAGCACTTGGAAGCGATGACGCTGAAATAACCCCTGATAACAAGAAAAAAATCTATCGAGGAATGCTCTTTGTCTTGATTGGTGGAGCTTCCTGGGGCGCATTTGGAACCGCTGCAAAGTACCTGCTTGATATCTATCACGTTGATCCGATGTGGTTGATTGATATTCGTGAGCTTTGTGCCTGCTGGTTATTCTTAGGAACTGCTTTTGCGTTTGATAGAAAAAATCTCACAACTGTCATTAGGATGCCAAAAGAGCTGGCAAAGATTTTTGTTGTCAGTCTGTTTGCCATTCTTTTCTCGCAAGTTGCTTATATTTATGCAGTTAATGCTACTAATTCTGGAACCGCAACAATCATGCAGTCGTTGGGCATGCTGGGCGTTTTAGCCTTTGTCTGTGTGGTTGGCAAGCGCTGGCCTCATCGTCGAGAAATTCTTGGTATTGTTTTGGCGCTTATTGGCACCTATCTCTTGGTAACAGGAGGAAATCCTGGCACGCTTAACCTGCCAACAGAAGGTATTTTCTGGGGCGTTATGTGCGCGTTTGCTCAGGCAGCTCTTTCGATTTTGCCAAAGCCTCTGATGGAAAAGTGGGGAAGCTTTACCGTTAATGGCCTAGCTTTTCTGTTCTCAGGCACGCTCATTGCCGTGTTTTATCAGCCCTGGAACCATATGCCTCAGCTGGACGCCTTTGGTATCTTGCTGGTAGTTATTGGTGTGCTGGTGGGAACCTTCTTGGCGTACGGTCTCTACCTGCAGGGCGTTAAGGACGCAGGCTCACTTAGAGCGGTCCTGCTGGGTACTATCGAGCCCGTTATGGCAACCATCACCACCGCACTGGTTCTTGGAACTACCTTTAGCGTTGCCGACCTCATCGGTTTTGCCCTCATCCTAGCGATGGTTGTGCTCACCGCTTAACCGTGCCCAACAACAAAAACCCCGCAGGTAAACTGCGGGGTTTTAACGTTCTCTAAAGGCTGTGCGACCAGAGGTTTAGATGAGTTCCATCTGCGTAAGAACTGCCGAGTACCAGCCGTTTGGATTAGCTGGATTGTATTTTGCAGCACCAGAGACAGAAAGCCTTCCGCCATAACCAGCAGCAAGACCAGCCGTGTGATCCCAGATAGCCTCTTCCCAGCTACCCCAGCTTGAAGAACCCCAACCCCATGCGTTGTAGGGGAGGAAGTTGTATCTACCCTTTGTACTCTCAACTGCAGAAATAGCAGGCGATAAACGCGGATCAACGCCGTAGGCCCATGCAGCCTCGGCAAAGGTTGAGCCGTAGCCAGCAAGAGGGGAGCCAGCAAGATAGGCGTCAATTCGAGCGCCCCAACTGCTTACAAAGTTGGTCTTATCGCTTGACCAATCAACATTTTGAGCTGAAGGAGTTGATGGGGTGGTGACCTCAGTGGTATTACCAGAAGCGTTGGTAAAGGTGGTCTCAGAAGAAGCCTCTTTTAGTGCTTCTTCTGCAGCAGCTGCCTCTGCTGCTGCCTGTTGAGCCTGTTCTGCCTGCAGTTGCTCTCTTGTTGCAATTGCTGCGTTCATGGCATCTTCAGCAGCTTTCTTCTGCTCCTCTGCTTCTGCCATCTGTGCATTTAAAGATGACTGAGTCTCAGAAAGCTCTTTGCTAAGATCAACCAGATGGTTGATAGCATCTGAATTTTTGTTCTGGATAATCTCAAGATACTGAATAACAGCAATCAAATCATTAAAGTTATCTGCCGATAAAAGCAGATCAATAATTCCCATAGAGCCCTGCTGCATGCGATACATTGCTCTAATGGACTCTGCAGCTTTTAAGCGCTGCTCTGGGAGTTGCTGTTCAATCTCTGCAATACGTGCCTCATTATCTGCAATCTGTTTTTGCAGTTCAGCCACACGCTGATTGGCGGCATCGTAATCAGAATTTGTCTGCTCTACCTTGGCCTGGAGCTCTTCAAGAGTCTCTGCCTGAGCTCTTGAGACGCCAAACAAAAAGGTATTGACAACAAGCACTGCTGCAAGGAGTGCTGTCATAAGGGTAGAGCATGAAGGTAAGCGTCTGTGACGCATATATTTGTTCAAATCGACCTCCGCGATTGGGGGCTTCCGATTAGTGCGCAGTTAGTGCCATCCGCTCATTACTGGCTTCAAGCGCAAGGTCAGATAACACTTGACCTCAAAAATACGCATAATCGCTTCTCTCCGCTCGTGCGAGGGTGTCAATTCTACTTGTTTTTGGCTTCAAATGCCAACTTTGCAGAAAACAAGGCACTTTTAAAGTAGTAAAGTCGTTAGGTAAAACCGTGAACGGTAGGAAAAGAAAGGGCGAACGGACTGCGTACAATAGGTTCGTAATCAGTCCCCAAGGAGGTTTTAGTGGAGTCGGCAATTTTGTGGATTGAAGCGCTTAAATCAGCGTTATTTGGCGTGGTTGAAGGTATTACCGAGTGGCTACCTATCTCATCAACAGGCCATATGCTGCTGCTCAATCAGTTTTTACCACTCAATGTCTCTGAAGACTTTTGGAATATGTTCCTAGTAGTTATTCAGCTTGGCGCAATTCTTGCAGTATGTGTGGGATTTTTCCACAAACTTAATCCCTTCTCGCCAAAGAAATCTAAGGACGAGAAGCGCTCTACCTGGAAACTCTGGGCAAAAGTGGTGGTCAGCTGCGTTCCTGCAGCAGCAATTGGTCTACCGCTCAACGATTTCATCGAAGAGCATCTTGGAAGCCCTTTTGTTATTGCCGCAACCCTTATTTTCTACGGCATCATCTTCATTGTGCTTGAGCTACATCGCGAGAAGGTCGCTGCAACTGTAAAGGTTGAAGCACCTCGTGGTAAACACATGCGTTCAGACGCCGCCGCATCCCTTAAGGCCCCCTCTGCCGACAACCTGGCCCGCGTACAAGACATTGACAACCTGGACTGGAAGACCGCGCTTGGTATTGGTGTTTTCCAGGTACTTGCAATTGTTCCAGGTACTTCAAGATCTGGTGCAACCATCCTGGGCGGTTTAGCACTTGGTTGTTCAAGGGCAGTGGCTGCTGAGTTTACGTTCTTCCTGGCTATTCCTACTATGGCCGGCGCTTCTGCGTTGAGACTTGTACGCTACTTTATGAAGGGCAATACCTTTACCATTCCCGAGGCAGTTATTCTGGGTGTAGGTTGCCTGGTAGCCTTTATTGTTTCGCTGGTTATGGTTCGTGCGCTTATGGGTTATGTCCGCAAGCATGATTTCAAGCCTTTTGGTGTGTACCGTATTATTTTGGGTATTGCTGTTATCGCATACTTCCTGCTTGTTAAGTAGTTTTTGACTTACAAGCATTACTTCCTATGCATTTACGCGCGGTGAGTTTCTCGCCGCGCTTTTTATGCGCTAAACATATGGAAAAAGCGTGGAAAACCTATGAAAGATATATGTAATCGTTCTAGGTTCATTTACCAGCAATTGCCCTGTCTTGTATGCTCTTACGGCTGATTTTTGGTCGTAAGAGTACGTAATTACTTGTAATAGTTTCAGGAGGATTTATGCGCCACATTAAGACGCTTCAGAGAATTGCGTGCACGCTTGCGCTTGCGCTTGTTGCAGTTCTTGCAGTTTCTGCACCAAAACTTGCGTTTGCAGACAGTATTGATACATCTACACCAGGTGTAAAGGTTTCTGTTTTCTCGGCTGACGGTAATGCCGATACATCCAGGGTCCTTACAGACAACCCTCAGCATTCTGGCCACCAGACCCCTGTTCCTGGTCAGTATGGCGAGATTGTCGTTCGCGTTGGTCAGACCATTAGAGACACCGGTGCGTATTCTCACTACACCACTACTCGCCCTGGTTTTGCACCTTTTGGCGTAACTACTACGCTGGTTACTGCCGCTCCTTATCCAGAGCTTCCAGCTACTGATAATGACTTTACCTATGCATTCTATGGAAACAGCAATACTGTTACCAATAATGGTGGTCAGTTCTATTTTCAGTTCACTGGCCGTCAAGTAACCCCTGCTAACCAGCCTGCTACCGTTTTCTTCCTTGTTACTATGCAGGGAGATTCAACGGACCCTGCTAACGTTGGTGGTAACACCACTCGCCTCATGTGGGTTGGTTATCACATCCACGTTATTCCTGCAGAGACCACCCCAACTCCCACACCTACTCCAACACCATCTGCAGTTAATCAGCTCATTTATGACGCAAATGGCGGCACCATCTACGGCAACGCAACCTATACAGAGTCCAAGACTCCAAATAACCCTCGTACCTACGGCTTTGCTGAGTACAACATCATTGAGGATGTGCCAGTTCGCGATGGTTATAAGTTTGAGTTCTGGAAGCGTTCTTACGTTGATAACCACTTCCGCTACGTTGGTGCTTCTGCTGTTCCTGCAGATGCAAACAACAACCCAGCTGGCGATAAGCGCTATGTTTCTGAGACTACAGTCTTTAACATGAGAAGCCCTTATACCCTGACTGCTGTTTGGAACCAGGAGTATGAGCTCAGCTACGATGCAAACGGCGGTACTGGTGCTCCTGCAGCACAGAGCGGTTACTTTGGTATTGATAGCAACACCGCTGATTCTCTTACTGATCCTAAGAACGAGACTGTTTCTGCAACCGTCCCAACTCGTGAGGGCTACATTTTCAAGGGTTGGAAGCTTGACGGTACTACCTACCAGGCAGGAGACCAGGTAACCCTTACCACCACCACTCCTAAGGTTGTTCTTGTTGCAGAGTGGGAGCCAGAGCCAGTTGCTCCTGTTACCCCAGAGAACCCTGCTACTCCAGAGAATCCTGGTACTCCAAGCATCCCAGGCAACCCTGGCGGTCCTCTGACACCAAGCTTCCCAGGAGCTCCAAATCCTGCAGCTATCCCGTATTATGGAGGCTCTGTGCTTCCATACACTGGTGATGAGAATCACTCGCTTAGCGCTATTGTTATGGCATGTGTCGCAGGTGGCGTGATTGCACTGGCTGTTGTTGCTCGCGCAAAGAGCCGTCAGACAAACTCCATGAACTAAGGCAAGTGTTTGGGCTAGAAGATCTTCTCGCCATACGTGAGCATGGATTCGATAGACACGTTCTTGCAGATAAACCGGTCTTCTTTTGAGGGCCGGTTTTTTAATTGTGGAGTGGGAGCAAAGTGGCGCAATTAATGTCCGGTTATCGGGGTACACTTTTATTCTAAGAATGATTGACACAAGGATGGCGCAATGCAGATTGATCTTGAAGGTTTAAATCCTGCCCAGCATCAGGCAGTTATGACTACTCAGGGACCGCTGTTGGTTCTTGCAGGAGCTGGCTCGGGCAAGACGCGTGTTTTGACGTTTAGAATTGCGCACATGATTGCTGACGAGGGAGTTCGTCCTTGGCAGATTCTGGCTATCACGTTTACTAACAAGGCTGCAGCAGAGATGCGTGAGCGTCTTGAGGCACTGCTTCCTAACAATATTCGCGGCATGTGGGTCTGCACGTTCCACGCTATGTGTGTTCGCCTGCTCAGAGAAGATGGCGAGCGTCTTGGTTATGGCTCCAATTTTGCCATCTATGATGATGACGATTCAAAGCGCCTGATAAAGACCATTCTGTCTGATCTGGATATTGATGTTCGTCAGTTCCCACTCAACTCCATCCGCTCTAAGATTTCTGCTGCTAAGAATGCTCTTTTGTATCCTGATGATGTAGAGGCGCAGGCAGCAAGTCCTATGGATCACGTGGTGGCTCGTGTATATCGTGCGCTTCAGACGCGTCTGGATAAAGCCAACGCTATGGACTTTGATGATCTTCTGGTTAAGGCATTTGAGCTGCTCTCCAAGTACCCAGACGTGCTTGCTAAGTACCAGGAGCGTTTCCGTTATATCAACGTTGACGAGTATCAAGATACCAACGGCGTTCAGTATGCAATTACCAAGCTTTTGGCATCCAAGTATCGCAATCTTATGGTTGTTGGCGATGATGACCAGTCTATTTATTCGTGGCGCGGAGCAGACATCAAAAACATCTTGGCGTTCGAGAAAGACTATGAGGAAGCAGTTGTAGTTAAGCTAGAGCAAAACTACCGCTCAACTGGTCATATTTTGGCCGCTGCCAATGCAGTTGTTGCGCACAACTCTCACCGCAAGCCAAAGCGTCTTTTTACCGATGAGGGAGACGGCGAGAAAATCCAGGTGTATCAGGCATCTGATGAGCGTGATGAGGGTGCGTGGATTGGCTCCGAGATAGAGAAACTGCATGATAAGGGTACATCATACGACAACATAGCCGTCTTCTATCGCACCAATGCCCAGTCTCGTATTCTCGAAGATATGTTGCTTAGAGCTGGTGTTCCTTACAAGATTGTTGGCGGTACTCGATTCTTTGATCGCGCAGAAATCAGAGATGTCATGGCGTACCTCAAGGTAGTTGTGAATCCTGATGATGACATGGCCGCGTTGCGCGTTATTAACACGCCTCGTCGCGGTATTGGTGCAACCAGTATTCAGAAGATTCAGACATATGCACTGCATAACGGTTTGTCGTTCTTCTCGGCATGTGAAGCATGCGTGATGGAAGAAGGCATTTTTACCGCAAAGGTAAGAAATGCGCTGGTAGAGTTTACGTCAGCTATTGAGCATGGCCGCCATATTGATGGTGAGCTTGATGAGGTTGTAGAGGCAATTATTGACCGCTCAGGTCTTATTCGTGCACTTGAGGCGGAGCACACCATTGAGGCTGACGGACGTATCGAGAACATTCGAGAGTTCTTTGGTGTTGCAGCAGAGTTTGATGAGTCACACGATGACGTTGAAGAAACGCTTGAGAGTCTGCAGCAGCTCAGAGAAGCTGGAGCACTTGATGCGCAAGATGCAGCTTCGCTGAGTGAGGCTGGTTTTGATGCTGCTACCGGCGCACTCGCTGGAGCTGCTGTAGAGACGGCTCCTGCGCCTCAGGAGGAGAGCTTGCATCCACAGGTTGTGGCAGAGAAGCTCCCGGCCTTTATGGAATGGCTGGCGCTTCGCTCTGACCTGGATAGCTTGGATGGTTCTACCTCTGCAGTAACGCTCATGACCATTCACGCTGCAAAGGGTCTGGAATTTCCTGCAGTTTTTGTTGCTGGTATGGAGGAGGGAATCTTCCCTCATGCAAATTATGAGGCAGAAGCAGCTCAGTTAGAAGAAGAGCGCAGACTTGCCTACGTTGCTATTACGCGTGCGCGCAAGCGCCTGTATTTGACGTACGCATCTACCAGAAGGACTTACGGCTCTGTTCAGGCAAATCCTGTATCGCGTTTTGTGGGAGAGATTCCTCAAGAGCACGTAAAAGCTATTGGTGTTGGTTCTGCAGGTTTTTCTGGAGTTGGTTGGGCAAAACGAGGAGACCGTCATGGAACCTTTGGCTCTGGTCGCGGCTCCGAGGTCTACGGTGGAAACGTTTTTGGTTCTCGCACGCGCTCTACCGGCGGTGCTCCAGCTCCACGTACAGCTCCTATTCAGAAAGACCCAGCCCGCGCTTCTGCAAGTTTTGCTGTGGGAGACCAGGTTTCTCACAAGACCTTTGGTCCAGGCGTTGTTTTAGCAGTTCAGGGCGATACTATTGAGGTCAAGTTTACGCGTACTAATAAGACAAAGAAGCTCATGAAGGGCTTTGCTCCAATAGTTAAAATTGAGGGATAGCCATGGTATTGATGCATGACGGTTTGATTTTGGGTCTTACTCCACAAGATTTCATTTTTAAGCTGGTTATCTTTGTTGTTGTTTTCCTTGTGGCTTTTCTTGTAGAGCGCTTTGCAATAAAACTCTCAAAAAAGGCCTTGGACTCTTCAAAGCTGCCGTCGGCATCTATCTTTGTCAACATATTGCGCGGAGTTATCTGGGCGTTTGCTATTCTCGCGGTATTGCAGCCTGTCTTTGGTATTCAACCAACAGCGTTTGTAACCGCCTTGGGAGTTACCTCCATTGCCTTGTCTTTTGGCCTGCAGGACACCATTTCTAACCTGGCGGGAGGCTTGGGCCTTATGCTGGGAGGTGTAGTTAAACCTGGAGATCAGGTAAGCATCGGAACTATCTCCGGTGAGGTTATTGACATGAATTGGCGTTCTACCATAGTTCGTGCTCGTGGAGGTAGGGTAGACATCATTCCTAATTCAGTACTTAATAAAACAGCACTTGCGCATCGTACCAGGTGGGATATGACAGAGGTGCCCATTACTATAGTGCTTAAACCAACCGTTGATCTGAATGCGGTAACGCAAGAAATAACAGAAATTGTTCAAGAGGTAGTTGCACCTCAGCTTGATAGAACACTTCCTATTGAGGTTGAAGCATCAAGCATTGCTGAGACAGGCATCAAGGTAATCATTCATGTTCACATCAAAGACGATGCAAACGAAATGAGTGTGCGAGACAAAATTGTAAGAGCCCTGGCTGGTTCCAGTTGGCTTGCGGGAGTAGGAGCCTGATATGAAGATTGGCATCATTGGAGCCATGGAACCAGAGGTTGCGCTACTAAAAGAGCAGATGACCATTGAGCGCACCTACGAACAGGCTCGTATGCAATTTGTTGAAGGTCTTTTGGGAGATGTTCCTGTAGTTGTTGTACAGTCGGGAATTGGCAAGGTTAATGCAGCAGCATGTACACAGATCCTGATTGATACGTTTGCAGTAACACACGTTATTAATACCGGTATTGCAGGGCTTTTAAATCCTGAGCTACAGGTTGGGGATATTGTTATCTCCTCAGATTTAGTTCAACACGATATGAACGTTGGTCCTCTCAATTTTGCCGCTGGTCAAATTCCAGGTCTTCCGGTTTTCTCGTTTACAGCAGATGAGAGTCTTATTGAGCGCGCACTTGCATCAGCCAAAGAAGTAGCTCCTCAACTGCAGGTTATTTCTGGCCGCGTTGCTTCAGGAGATCAGTTTGTAAGTTCATCAGAGTTAGCAGACCATATCTACACAACGTTTGGTGCTGACTGTTGCGAGATGGAGGGCGCTTCAATTGCCCAGGTTGCTTGGCTTAACCACACACCGTTTGTGGTGATTAGGCTTATGTCCGATAAGCCCGGCACTACTTCAAGCGTTGATTATTTGACGTTTGAGCGTGAGGCTTCTGAGCGCTCTGCCAGAATTACTGCAGCTATTATCAAAAAGCTTGCCTAGTAACCTAAGGTGTCCTTTTGAGGCAACTCTTCTGGGTTAACTGGGTAGCTCTCCCGGGTCAGTTTGCATTTTTCATAAGAGGGAAGGCAGGGCGTAAGAAACAACTTGCGCTTATTTAGCTATTCGAATGTTTTTAAACATAATTGAACGATACTTCGATTATCATTGTCCCGTTATGAAAGTGGTTTGAAAGGTACCGAATGATAACCCTCGGACACTTTTTTGAGATGATGGTTGCCAATCCGTTTTTGGCCCTCGTCATTGTCCTTGTTTTTGGATGCATTTTTGTAAATGGTGCAACCGACGCGGCTAATGCTATTGCAGAGGCTGTTGGAACTCGTTCAATTAAAGTCAACCATGCAATTATTATGAGTGTTGTATGCAACTTTGTTGGTTTGGTGGCTATGTGCCTCATTTCAACTGCAGTTGCAGACACAATTCTGGGTATGGTTGACTTTGGTAGCAATAACCATGAGGCTCTTGTTGCTCTTGCCGCAGGCTGTGTTGGTATTGTTACTTGGGCAGTAGGAGCTTGGGCTTTAGGTATTCCAACTTCTGAGTCACACGCCCTTATTGCAGGTCTCACCGGTGCAGCACTTGCTATTCATGGTGATTTTGGTGCAGTTAACTGGGGCGAGTGGAGCAAGGTTTTAATTGGTCTGCTCTTCTCAACCACATTAGGTTTTGCCGCTGGTTGGATCATTGTTAAAGCAATTAATAAGCTTTGCGTTAACGTTGATCGACAACGCGCTGATGAGATGTTTGGCCATTTGCAAGTTGTTGGCTCAGCATTTGTTGCTGCTATGCATGGCGCACAGGATGGCCAGAAGTTCATGTCCATCGCCATGCTTGCAATTGCACTTTCCGCGGGTCATGGAGCTGCTGGTGCAGATGTATTCCCGCTTTGGTTGCAGGTACTGTGTGCTGCTCTTATGTCTATCGGTACTGCAATCGGCGGAAGAAAGATTATTAAAAAAGTCGGAATGGAAATGGTAAAGCTTGAGCGTTATCAGGGCTTTGCTGCGTCCTTCTCGGCATCTGCATCTTTGCTGCTTTCCACACTGACCGGTCTTCCTGTTTCAACAACTCATACAAAAATGACCGCCATGATGGGTGCGGGTGCTGCAAAAAATATTCGTTCAGTTAACTGGGGCGTTGCAAAAGAAATGGTAGCAGCATGGGTGTTTACTTTCCCTGGCTGCGGACTTATTGGTTTTCTTTTTGCAAAACTGTTCCTGATGATTTTCTAAGTACGTATAACTGTCTTTTACGAGTTCTATTGAACCACTCAACTTTATTGGAGGATTCATGCTAGGTAAGCCAAAAGAGGACGTCTTCTACACCATGTTCCGCGAGTTTGGCGACAAAATTGTAGAAACCGCTGAAGAGTATGCGGTCATTATGGAAGGCTATCCCGAGACTGCCGCGCGTATTCCTCAGATGAAGGTTTACGAGCGCGAGTGTGACGAGAAGGTCCAGCACATTATGAAGGAGCTTTACGCTTCCTTTGTCACTCCATTTGAGCGTGAGGACATCTCTGATTTGGCTCTTCGTCTTGATGACATTGTTGACGGAATGAACTCTGTTGCAGAGCGTCTTGATCTCTTTAACGTTGACGACACTCGTAAAGAGGCTCAGCAGCTTGCTGAGCTCACGCTTCGCGCATGCAAGACGGTCCAGGAGATGCTGAGTGTTCTGAGTGACTACAAGAAAGATCCTGCCGTTATGGAGAAGGCCATTGCAGTAGGACATGTTGAGGACGAGGGAGATCTTATTTATCACAACGCACTCTCTCGCCTGTTCCGTGATGAAATGCCTGGTCGCCACACGGTTGCTTGGCTTCGTATTTTTGACCGCATGGAGACTGTTCTGGATTCCTGTGATGATGCGGCGGGAGTTGTTCGCTCCGTTGTTATGAAGAATGCTTAAGTTCGTTTTCTGCTAACGGTATATACAGACTAAAAACTGCCTTCCGCCGGGAGGCAGTTTTTATATTCTCTTTTTGTCCGGTATTGGGGTTAAACTGTTTATATAAAAGAAAGTGGAGGTGCCATGAGCGGCTTCAAGCGTTTTTGCTACATACTCTATGTTCTTGCAAGTGCATTTGTATTTTTAGCTCTTGCCTTAACGTGGTTTGGTCCTTGGACACATCAGGCAACTAACCTCTTGTTCACCAAGCCATACCTTATTGCGCTTAACGCTTGTGCGGCTATTAGCATCTTTGGTCTTGTTGTGGTGTTGTTCAGAGCTCTATTCATTAGAAAAACGGTAAAGCTCACGGTTGCAACAGTTGAAGGCGGAACAATCTCCGTCACTAAAGATGCCATTTCTTCTCAGGCAGCCCATATTATTGAAGAAGATGGAACTTGCCTTGCACACCGTGTTAACGTGCAGATTTCTAAGAACAATTCTGTAGCCGTACAGATTGATATTCTCCCCAAAGAGCCTGTTGATGTCACCGCAAAGGGCTCTGAGTTCTATAACGCTCTTCAGTCTGGTCTTGCCATTGTGTGCGGACCTTGCGTTTCTAGCATTAATCTTTCTTTTATCAAGCCAAGTTCCTTCTCGCCAAAAGATGAAGAAAGTGCGTCTTCGCCTCAGTCAAAAGAGGTTGTGCCAGAACCAGAGACTGTAGAAGAGCAATCTTACGAGCAACCTTCTACTCAAGCCGCTGCTCAGCAGACTGGCAAAGACATTCGATTGAGTATTTCAGAGCCAGACGCAAAGGAGGTCACAGACAATGGATAAAAGCTTCTTTCAGAAGATGCAGGAGAAGTGCAAAAAATACGTCGTTGACCATCCGGGTGCCATTATTGGCGGATTTTTAGGCCTCTTGTTTGCAATTTTTTTGTTTACGTTTGGCCTTTTTAAAATGCTAGTTGTTGCATTGTTTGTGTTGGTTGGAGTTGCCATCGGTCAGATTTTTGACGGAAAGGCAACCATTTTGGCAAAGATTCGTTCCTTATTTACGGATAGAAACTAGATAGGAGAGAGCTGTGGCAGAAGAGCTTACTAATTCGCAAGAGACCACCTCTGAAGAAATTGTTCCTGCAGAAGAAACAACAGATGTTCCTTCCGATGCAGATCTTGAGGATACAGACTCTCTTACCTTCTCTGGTGGAGTTGTCGAGAAGATCGTCTCGTTGGCTTTGCGTGATGTCCCCAACGTGGTGGGCGCTCGTGGAAACTGGCTTAACAGAGTTCAGGATGTACTTGGTGCATCTGATACGGCTAAAGGTGTCACTGTAGAGGTACTGCCTGACAGCTCGCTAAATGTTACCGTTTCTGTACTTATTAAATACGGTTCTTATGCGCCTCAGATTTTTGAAGATGTTAAGCATACAATTGTCGAGAAAATCACCGGTATGACAGGCCTTGAAGTTTCTGGTGTTAACCTGCGAATTGAAGATGTTTTGACCGAAGAAGAATACGATCGCCTAAAACATCGTCCAGAAGAGCCTGAACAGCTAGACAAAGAAGAGTAAAGTACGCTAAAGTTCTACTGTTTTACGCTTTTATAGTAATTGTTTTATTGTTTTGTCACTACAGGCTCCCTAAGCGCAAGGAGTTTTGCCATGAAAAGGCTTTCACGTTGGAGCATGGCGATTGTTGCTACGTTTGTGCTAGCACTCTCGCTCGTTGGAGGACTTGCAAAGCAAGCACTCGCAGACACCACCCCTGTTACCTCAGAGGCTGAGCTGCTGGCTGCTATTGCTGCTGCTCCAGCAGATGGTTCGCAGACTATCGTTCAGGTAAATGCGGACTTTACCATTACTGCTCCAGTCCAGGTTCCAGCTAATAAGAACATTAGGTTGATGGGTACTGGAACTATCACAAGTGCCATGACCGGCTCTAATTTCTATATGTTCAAGATTGCTTCTGGCGGCGCAGTTACTCTTGATGGCGCCACCATTGATGGCAACAACACTGCATTTGCCGTTGAGAACCGTGGTAGCTTTACCTTGCTTCGTGGCGTTATTAAAAACGGTAAGGCAAAACCTACACCTGGAAATAACGGCGTAGTTCTTACTACTGGCGCTGGTGCAAAATTTGTTATGGCCGGCGGCACCATTCAGGACAGCACAGTTGCTAACGCTCTTGGTGGCGCAGTTACTGTTGCAAATGGTGCAACAGGTGAGCTCCGTGACGGTACCATTCAGAACACTACTCTTACCAATCAGTACTCCGGTAGCGTTTTGGTAAGAAATGCAGATTTCACTATGACTGGCGGAACCATCACTGGGGGCGATGCTTCTTCTACCATTAATTCTTCTGGTGGTCTGATGCTCTATGCCTTGGATCCAAACGGTGAGACAACAACAGCCACTATGAACGGTGGTTATATCACTAATAACAAGGCCAAAGAAGGTGCTGGCGTCTACGTTTACGCAGGCAATCCTCAGTTTGGTGATTCTAAGTCAAAGGCAGACTTTACCTTCAACGGTGGCTCTATTACAAATAATGTTGCTTCTGAGTCCGGTGGTGGTATCTACGTAATCTGGAACGGCAACGTTGTTATGAATAACGGCATCATCAAGAACAACACTGCTGGCATTGCTGGCGGTGGCGTTGCTACCTACGACCAGTTTGTTGGTGTTGTTGGTGGTCAGAAGGTTCCTTATTCCAGGGTTGGTGCTCCATGGAATAACTGGCCAAACATTTATCGTGCTGGCTTCACCATGAATGGTGGCTCAATTGACGGAAACAAGGTCACTAGTAATGGCACCAACCAGCTTGGCGATAAGGGTGTTGGTGCTGGTATTTATGTTGCATCTGCTAATGTAACTCTTAACGCGGGCGAAATTATTAATAACACTGCAAACGATCAGGGTGGCGCAGTTTACGTTGCTTCTGTTCCTTATGTTGTTCACATTAATAACGCACTTATTAAGAACAACACCGCAACTGTTATTGGTGGTGGTGCTTGGTTCTGCCCAACCGGTGTAGCTGAATTCCACTCCAAAAATGGCGTAGCATTCTTCAACAACACCGCAAATGGTGCTGGTGATGAGATTGCAACTGTTCGTGGTGCAGGCGAGTCTGCTGGCGCAACCATTTCTGATTACATGCTCGGTGGCGCTTCTGCACACTGGACCAAGGATGGCGCTGTTACTATCAACCTTCCTTCAATCCTTGGTGAAGCTGATCCAGCTGCTGCACGTCATACTACTGAAGAAGTAAGCAATATCGTTAACAACACCGATATGCTTGCTCTTGAGTCTAATCTTCGTTATAGCTCTATCACCGCAGCACAGAATAAGGCTCAGCTGATTATTTCTGGAAATACCGCACAGCGTGGTGGTGGTATTGGCTCCAACGGTACCGTTATGACTGGTGAAGAGGGTACTCAAGATGTAACCGTTAAGAAGGTTTGGGATACTTCTGCAAACCCAGATGCAGTTATTCCAGAGACGCTTACTGTTTATCTAAAGGCAGATGGATATGTTGTTGACTCCGTTGAGCTTTCTGCAGCAAACAACTGGGAGCATACATTCCACGGTCTTCCTGATAACGTAACTTTGAGCTTTACAGAAGGAACCGTAGTCGGTTGGACTGCTCAGACTCCTGAGGTTAACGGTAACGTTACTACCCTGACCAATAAGGCCGACGCTCCCGTGACTCGTGATGTCCCAGTAACCAAGGTTTGGAACGGTACAAAGAAGGATTCTGTAACCGTTCACCTGCTTGCTGATGGTGTTGACACTGGTCAGACCCTTGTCCTTTCTGAGGCAAACAATTGGACCGGTTCATTTGTTGGTGTAAATCTTTACGCAGCAGATAATCACGTCATTGCTTACACCGTTTCTGAGGATGCTATTGAGGGTTACACTTCTGAGATAACTGGTGATATGGCTAATGGCTTTACTATTACAAACACCGAGACTCCAGTTACTCCAACTCCAGAGAAGCCTGGTAAGAAGCGTAAGCACCGCACGCCTGATACTGGTGACGCAAGTGTTGTAGCTATGGTTGCATTTGCAACGGTCGGCGCTGGCTTTGTTGGTGTTGGAGCATATGCTCGCACTCGTAAAGAGCAGTAAGCAACACATATACACCTAGTATGCAGATCCCCCGCTTTCATAGAAAGTGGGGGATTTTTGTTAGAAGGACAATTTCTAGTTTTAACTGGGGATGTTTACGTTCACCGAATTTGCCAACCGTTTAACCAATAAGAGTGTTCTTCTCGCCAGGAGAGGTTAGAGAAGAAGGACAATACTACTAGGTGGATAGTGAGTATCTGCATGAGTACCTTATTGGAGGTTGTTATGGAGCTCAAAGCTGATAAAAAGGTAATTGTCGAGCGTAATAACAAAGTTGTGTACGACAACGGAGACACAGTCGTTAAGGTGTTCAGCGGAAGCAAACCTTCTGCTGATATTATGAATGAGGCTTTAAACCTCACTCGTGCTGAGCAGGCCGGCATCAACGCACCTTCTCTTGTAGAGATCAGTAAGGTAGGTAATTGCTGGGCTGTATCAACCAGAAAAGTTGCAGGCAAAACAATCAGGCAGCTTATTGAGGAGCATCCAGAAAAAGAGGACGAGTATCTCAATAAGTTCGTCGATATTGAGCTGGCTATTCACGCTCATAAGGCACCACTTCTTACTCGTCAAAAAGACAAGTTCACTAGAATGATTAATAGCATTCCAGACATTCTTGATGAGGCTACAAGGTATGAGCTTCTGCTCAAGCTTGATGGTATGAAGCCTCATACTAAGGTCTGTCATGGTGACTTTGTTCCTTCCAATGTTATTCTCGCCGAGGATGGCGCTCCTGTAATTCTTGACTGGGCCCATGCAACACAAGGCAATGGCGCTGCAGACTGCGCTACAACTTACCTGCACCTGCTTCTTCATGGTGATGAGGAACTTGCCGAGAAATACATCAATCTTTATTGCACCAAGCAGGGCTGCACTCGTCAGTATGTAAACGAATGGCTTGGCATTATTGCTGCAGCAGAGCTTGCGCGCGGTCGTGTAAAAGAAACAGAGTTCCTACTTAAGTGGGTAAATGTTTTTGATGCAATGTAGTTGGTTACAAGCACTTTAAACTAGCTGGGAAGAGCCTCGTCAGGGGCTCTTCTTTTATTACACTTCTTGTTATTATATAAAGAGACACAAGGAGTTAGTCATGTATGATATTGATCCAAAGCAGACCATCGCAAAGTCAGAAAATAAGAAATCAAAGCTTGAGCGTATGAGCACAGGTGAGTGGTGTGGTGGCGATGCTGATGCAGAACAAAGCGCAGCTTTTTGGCGCGCTAAGGATCTTGCCTGGGAGTTCAATCAGACTCGTCCAAGTGATAAAGAAAAATGTCGTCAGATTTTGACTGAACTTCTCGGCGAACTGGGAGAGGGAAGTGCAGCAGTTTCTCCCTTCAACGTCGATTATGGCTTCAACATCAAGATTGGCCCACATAGCTTTATCAACCACGGTGCATACCTGATGGATTGCGCGCCTATTACCTTTGGTGCTCATAGTTTTGTGGGCCCTCAGTTTAAGGCGTACACCGTTCAACACCCTCTAGATGCTGAGGAGAGAAATGCTTGGTATGAGCGAGCATTGCCTATCACGGTGGGAGATAACTGCTGGTTTGGCGGAAATGTGACGGTGCTTCCCGGTGTAACTATCGGAAATAACTGTGTAATTGGTGCTAATAGTCTGGTTACTAAAGATATTCCAGATAATTCTCTTGTTGTTGGTTCTCCCGCAAAGGTGGTTCGTCAAATTACTGAGGCAGATAAGCTGGGACTTAAAGAGCTTCTGGGCTAGTCCGTTGGGCTAAGATCACGTGGCTTCGGGGCATTGTTTAACTATTTATTTGATGTTAGAGGAGTCCGCGCTAGTCCGCGCTATAATAAATGTACGGGGAGCTAGGAAATAGCCTGGCTGAGAGGCAGCACCTCATGCTGCGACCCATTAACCTGATCTGGGTAATGCCAGCGTAGGGAGTCAATGCCATCCTTACGCACTACAAGAAGGAGGGCATATGAAAAAACTTTCTCAGTTTGCGCTGCAAGCCATATCCCTTACTTCTTTTCTTGTGCTTTGGCAGCTTGTTATTGTTGCAGGAATTATTCCAAATTATCTTGTTCCAACACCTGTTCAGGTTGTATTTGCACTGGTCAAGGACTTTCAGCTTCTTATGACACATACAGGGATTACACTTCTAGAATCCCTTGTTGGTCTGGCTATTGGAGTGCTTATTGGCTTTGCGCTTGCGGTTCTTATGGACTTCTTCAAAACGCTGGACAAGCTGCTTTCTCCACTTGTTACTATCTCGCAGACTATTCCTATTGTGACTATCGCACCGCTTCTGGTGCTTTGGCTGGGTTATGGCCTTTTGCCAAAGATTGTTCTTGTGGCCATTTCAACGTTTTTCCCCATTACCGTGGCGTTGAACTCGGCATTTAAATCAATTGATCCCGATATGGTTGACCTGATGACCACCATGGGAGCTAGTCGTGTGCAGATTTTTTGGCACGTCAAGTTGGCTGCTGCTGCACCACAGTTTTTCTCGGGACTCAAAATGAGCGTGACCTACGCCGTAATTGGCGCAGTAATTGCAGAATGGCTGGGAGGCGACGCTGGACTGGGAGTGTATATGACGCGCGTCAGAAAGGCGTTTGCGTACGACAGGATGTTTGCGGCAATCGTGGTAGTGTCTGCGCTGTCGCTGGTGTTGATGAAGCTCGTGGAACTTGTCCAAAAGCGTGCACTTCCTTGGGATACCTCTCAGGATGCCAAAGAATCTGCACGATAACTTTGACGGAACTCAAAGAAAGAAGTGATTACGCGCATGAACGCATTTAATCGCAAGGGTATAACAAGAAAAGGCTTTCTAACTGCGATGGGTTTCTCGACAGCAGGACTTTGCACAGGTTGCTCGCTTGAGCAGCCGTCGGCTCCATCCAACGCAAACAAGAGTGCTGGGCAGAATTCCAGCGGTACCACAGAGATTACGTTTGCTCTGGACTACACTCCTAACACCAACCACACCGGCATTTATGTGGCTCAGGAGAAGGGCTACTTTGACGAGGTTGGCCTCAAGGTAACTATTCAGCAGCCACCTGCCGATGGTGCCGATGCGCTGATTGGTGCTGGTGGCGCACAGATGGGCGTTACCTACCAGGACTATATTGCTAACAGCCTCTCATCTTCTAATCCGCTGCCATATACTGCGGTGGCTGCTATCATTCAGCACAATCTTTCAGGCATTATGAGCCGTGAAGAAGATCACATTGTTCGTCCGCGTGACCTTAATGATCGTACTTACGCTACGTGGAATCTCCCTGTTGAGCAGGCTACTATCAGGTCAGTTATGGAGTCTGATGGAGGAGATCCCTCCACGCTTAAAATGGTACCTTATGAGGTAGATGATGAGGTATCTGGACTAAAAGCAAAGATGTTTGATGCTGTTTGGGTGTATGAGCAGTGGGCTGTTCAAAACGCTCGTGTTCAGAACTTTGCGTACAACTACTTTGCGTTTGCAGCTATTGATCAGAATTTTGACTACTACACGCCAGTTATCGCAGTAAATGATGGCTTTGCAAAAGAGAATCCAGACGCTGTTAAGGCCTTCTTAAGCGCTACCAGAAAAGGTTATGAGTTCTGCGTTTCTAACCCTGATGAAGCGGCAGAAATTCTACTCAAAGCTGTTCCAGAACTTGACGCTGACCTGGTTAAAGCTTCTCAGAAGTTCTTGGCTGCCAAATACATTGACGACGCCGAGAAGTGGGGAGTTATTGACTCTGCTCGCTGGCAGCGATTCTACACCTGGCTCAATAACCAGCAGCTGCTAGAGAATAAGATTGACCCATCCGCAGGATTTACTAGTGAGTACCTTGGATAAGAAGCTTATTGACATAACAGAAGGTGCTGCTATGGACGCTTCTGGCGAGAAAAGCCTAGGAGCTGCACCTGCATGCGAGCCACAACAGGACGTGCCAGCACTTGAGGCGCGCAATCTTATGCTGGTTTGGGGAAACGGTCAGGTAGTTGCTCAGGATATCTCGATTGAGCTGCAACCTGGCACCATTACCTGCTTGGTTGGTCGCTCGGGCTGTGGCAAGACAACATTGCTCCACGCACTTGCGGGACTTTTGCAGCCGCAGGAGGGCAAGGTACTGCTGCATGGCTCTGACGTCACAGGGCATCCGGGACACATTGGCTACATGCTCCAGAAGGATTTGCTCATCCCAAGCAAGCGCATCATCGACAACGTAGCGCTTCCGCTTGAGCTGAAGGGCGTCTCGCGTTCTGAGGCACGTGCACGAGCCCAGGAGATGCTGGAACGTGGTGGACTTGAGCGCGTGGCGCAAAGCTGGCCTCACGAGCTCTCAGGCGGCATGAGACAGCGTGTTGCGTTCCTGCGCACGGCACTCATTGGCTCAGATATTATGCTGCTGGACGAGCCCTTCTCGGCACTAGATGCTCTCACACGGCGAGAAATGCGTGCGTGGCTCATGTCTTCCGTGAAGGAGTTTGGCCTCTCCGTACTGGTGATCACGCACGATGTTGACGAAGCAGTTGCCATGGCTTCTCGCATTTACGTAATGGCGGGCAGTCCCGCGCAGGGTGTGGTAACCAAGATTGTGGGCGTTGTTGAGCCGCAGGGCTGCGCTGATGCGGTGTCGGAGGCAGACTCTGGCAAAGGCGCTGGCCAAGGTGCTGACCTGGCATCATTTGATTTGAGCGAAGAGTTTTTGGCTGCCAAGCGAGAAGTGCTTTCATTGCTGGGGTAGTTATCCTTTACGAGCGCTGTGAACTGCCTCCCATTTCTTGGACATAAGAAATGGGAGGCAGTTCATATGCGGGTGATTATGATTCTGCAGCGTGTTAGCG
>CAURGZ010000006.1:0-47299 GCA_963524285.1 uncultured Atopobium sp. | reverse complement strand
CTCCTATGGTGTAGGAGCCCTTGAAGATATTGCAGACCCAACCGTGGCAGAGTTTAATGCGCTGGCTAGGCAGGTAGAAGCTGAACGAGAGCATACGCGGCAATTTGTACGGTTTTCTCGCATGTCAGATGGCTCTTTTATGTCTGTATTTCAACCTAATGCAAACGTAGTGCCACTAACCTGCAATTACTTTGTCAAACGGATGAGTACAGAGCGGTTTTTTATTGTTGATCCAGCTCATCATATAGTCAGTTTTTATGCACCAGAAATGAAGACCTTTGGAACAATTCAGCTGGACGATGCCTCTTTGGAAGAACTGCTCTCTAGAACAGACCTTGCAACTGATGAGAAATACGTGCAAGCCATGTGGAGGCGCTTCTATGAGGGAGTTGGTCTAGAGGGTCGCGGGCCTGCAGAAAGAGGATATGACTTGCGCGCCCATTGGATGCCAAAACGCGTATGGCAAGGGCTCCCTGAACTCACTGCAAGTACAAATGCAGAAGCTGCGCGTAGCCAAGGCGTACCTACTCGCTATCAGGGGCGAGAAAACAGAAAGGATGTGCATCATATAGAACAAAAGCAAACATTCTGCAAAGAGCTTACTTCTGGGTTATAAAGCTGCCACTTAAGACGACTAATAACAAAAAAGCGCCCAGCAGAGCTGAGCGCTTATCAGTACAAAGGTAATGGCCTAAGACTTAGTCAAGGTCGTTGAAGTCACCAGCTGCAGGTGCAGGTGCAGAAATCTGAGTCTGCTGAGCTGCAGGCTGAGCAGCATTCTGGGAACCAGTTGGAGCATTGTTGGTAAGAACAGTCTCTGGGAAGACAGAGTCTGCATCGTCCAGGAAGTGCTGGAGGAGCTTACGGTACTCAGCGCGGAAGTCCTCACGGGACTGCTTGAGGCGATCGATCTCATCAAGCTCAGTCTGCTTCTCTGCAAGAGCCTGGCGGATAACCTCACGAGCCTTCTGGTCTGCCTCGTTGCGAATGCGCTCTGCGTTTGCACGAGCGTCTGCAACAAGTTTATCTGCGCTCTGCTGAGCAACAATGAGAACCTGAGAAATCTGGTGCTCGGATGCAGCGATAGCAGCTGCGTTTGTCTCCTCAACAGAAGGAACGCTTGCGTTCTCCTCAAGGTTTGCAACCTGTGCCTGTGCTGCAGCAAGCTGCTGCTCAGTGCTGGTCAGACGACCCTTAAGGTCAGCGATCTTTTGAAGCATTGCATCAACCTCAGAAGAGAGCTGCTCAAGAAATGCGTCAACTTCCTCTGGATTGTAGCCGGTCTCAGCAGGAGAGAATGTCTGCTGCTCGATGTCTGCTGGTGTGATTGCCATCTTTGTTCCCTTTCAGTCTGCGAGTAGACGTACCACACATCATAACTACTCAGTTTGTGATCAAAGACAAACTAGTTTCTATATTAGTATAAAGCCCAGCGTCGAAATGGCAAAACGTCCCACAAGATTAAGCACAAAAAGCGCAACAATCGGTGAGAGGTCAACGCCAGAAATTGGAGGAATTACGTTCCTAAACACACTGAGGTATGGCTCAACAATTTTACCAATTCCCTCAAGTACGTGATTGAACTGGTCGTTAGAAACGGTAATCCAAGAGGACAGGCACCATACCACAATGCAGAAGCTGTATATCCTCAGCAAAGTATAAAGCGCATTCAAGACATAATACGAAAACACAAAAACCTCCAGTTACCTGGTAATCTCGCCCTCATCAGCAAGCTTATCCAGATCAGACTGAGATAAAGAAATGCCATGAGGAAGTACAGCAAAAACGCGGTCAGCAACTTCTTCAACAGATCCGTCAAGTCCATAAGAAAGACCAAAACTGAAGTCCAAAATTCTCTTAGCAACCTCAATGTTGGTGTTCTTAAAGATAAGGACAACTGGCTGACCAGTACGAACACGACGAACTACCGACTGAACATCATCATAAGAAACAGGACGAAGAACGTATGGTGGCAGCTGTCCAGAATAGCTTGTACGGCTCACAGGACGAAGACCAATATCACCAGGAGTTGGCAGGTTTGGACTCACGGTGTGCTCATAAGAAGGAGTGTATCCGGAAGGCTCCTGACGAGATGCATACGCAGAAGCGCGAGAGCGCATATCCTGCTGAGGATTATAAGAAGCAGCTGGATTTGTGCTGATTGGCTTGCCAGAGCGCGTATACACAGAAACACTCTCTGCCTCTGGTCTGGATGGATTGCCCAGTAGCCTGTTGGAAGAGCCCTGCTGTGCACGATCATCGTACGAACGAGGAGAAGCTTCGTCTACCTCGTCATAGCCCTCATCGCCATAATACTCATCGTCGTAGTACTCATCGTCCTGACCACCACGAAGTTTTGCTCTTAGCGTATCAAGAATGCTCATCATTGTGCCTTTCTGTAACGCACGTAACTTCTTACTACTGTATCAAAAACTTGCAACTATTTTAGTGCCCACTCAACGTATAGGCTGGGTCAAACAATACTCGACCCAGGCGAATAGTCGTAGAACCCTCTTCAATGGCATACGTAAAGTCATCACTCATGCCACAAGAAAGAACATCTAACTTCAAACCAACTTGTTGGCTCAAGCGATCACGCAATTCTCGAAGTCCTGAGAATGTTCTCTTGGCGCGCTCTGGATCATCTTTTGGTGCCATAGTCATCAGACCCACAACAGAAATGTGAGGAAGCTCAACAATCTTTTGAATAGACTCAGACACTTCTTCTGGCGAGAAACCCGATTTTGAGGCTTCAGCGGAGACGTTTACCTCAAGTAGAACAGACTCCTCAGTACCCTTTACCTCAGCACGCTTTGAAACCGCCTCTGCAAGATGCTCGGAAGAAATTGAATGAATGTAGCGAACCTTACCAACTACCTGGTTAATCTTGTTCTTCTGAAGATTACCAATCATGTCAAAAGATATCTCAGACGCAAAAGGAGTTTCAGATAAACACGTCAGTTTATGTGTCAGCTCTTGTGGGCGATTCTCGCCAAAAACCCTATAGCCTGCCTTATAAGCTGCAAGGACAGCCTCAACAGGTACGGTTTTGGAGACAGCTACAATTTCAATCTCAGAGGCGCTTCTGCCGGACTTTTTTGCAGCATCCGCCACAAGTGACTCAATCTGAGCTCTACGAGCCTTTATAAACTCAAGATATTCGTCTGAATCGTACGTCATAGTCATCATCTCTTGCGGTGAATACATCAACATCTTACGTAACGTTTAACGACTTTTTTGTAGACCTAAACGCCTTCTCCGATAGCGCTAAACGTCTTCTACCCTACTTTGACGCCATGTAAGCAACAGCCGCGTGTCTTCCGCACTTGCCATGCTCTGCTCGGTACGAGAAGAACCGCTCAGTTGTAGAGGCGGTCGAGTCAGTAACCTCTTCAATAGAAGACGCGCGTACACCAGCATCTACCAGTGCGGCTCTGACAGCATATCCAAGATCTAAGTACCTCTCGCCAGATGCACGGTCTACAACGCCGGGACCAAACTCTTGTGAGAACATCTGAATGAGCTCTGGAGAAACCTCGTAGTCAGCGCTGCCAATGTGCGGACCAATGTAGGCCTTGACCTCAGAAGACTTGGCGCCAGTTGCCTGGCAAAGCGCCTCGGTTGCGCGCGCAGAAATGCGGGCAATTGTACCTTTCCAGCCAGAATGTGCCACTGCAAATCCACCGGGAGCTACAAGAATTACCGGCACACAATCGGCAAACGCCAACATCACAGGCGTATTTTGAACCGTACATACTATGGCGTCTGCACCAGCTTCTGCCTCAGCTTTAGCCAGTTCAAAAGCCTCTGATGTATTGGAAGTCAGACAAACTACCTTGCTTCCGTGCACCTGATGAGGAATAAGGAGTTGCGAGAAAAGCTCGCCAGCTCCAAGAGCCTCTAAAACTAGCTGGCGATTCTTTTGCACCTGTTGCAGATTGTCTCCACACCTACTGCCCAGATTAAGGGAGCTAAACTCCCCTTCTGAAAAACCGCCAGTACGCTCAGTAAATGCGAGCGTGACCCCGCATGGAACCTCAGGATCCATGAGCAGGGTCACGCCGTGTAAGCACTGTCTATTCAGCGCGCACATATTTAGATGCGGCTACGCTTAAGGAAATCTGGAATATCAAACTCTTTCTCATTAGAAGAGTTGTTGGTGCGAGCAGGCTGTGGCTGAGCAGTCACAGGACGAGTTGGCTGTGGCTGAGCAGGACGGCTTGGACGGGCGGTACTCTGAGTGTTCAGAGTTGGAAGCTGCTGCTGAACGTTAGAGTCATTGAAACCAGTTGCAATAACGGTTACGCGAACCTGATCGCCCAGGGACTCATCAACAACAGTACCAAAGATGATGTTTGCATCAGGATCAACGTTCTTAGCAACCAGGTCAGCTGCCTCGTTAATCTCCTGAATACCAAGGTCTTTGTTACCAGCAATAGAGAGAAGAACGCGGGTTGCACCCTCGATGGAACTCTCAAGCAGGCGGCTAGAAATTGCCTCAGTTGCAGCATCACCAGCGCGGTTATCACCAGCAGCAATACCAATGCCCATCATTGCGCTACCTGCGCCCTTCATGATGGTGCAGACGTCTGCAAAGTCGAGGTTGATCAGGCCAGGAACAGTGATGAGGTCGGTAATACCCTGGGTACCCTGGCATAGAACATCGTCAGCCATGCGGAATGCCTCAAGCATGGTGGTCTTCTTCTCAGAAAGATCAAGCAGACGATCGTTTGGAATAACAATGAGCGTATCAACATTCTCGGAAAGAGTCTTGATACCGTCAGCTGCAGAACCATAACGACGACGGCCCTCGAAGGAGAATGGCTTAGTAACAACGCCAACGGTCAGTGCGCCAACGTCATTCTTTGCAATATCAGCAACAACTGGAGCAGCACCGGTACCAGTACCGCCACCCTCACCAGCAGTAATGAAGACCATATCAGCGCCAGCAAGTGCAGCCTTGATCTCGTCGCGGCTATCTTCTGCTGCCTCTTTACCAACCTCAGGGTTAGCGCCAGCACCAAGACCCTTGGTGATGTCAGTACCGATGTGAACCTTAATGTCAGCATCGGAGATTGCAAGTGCCTGTGCGTCGGTGTTTACAGCAACGAACTCAACGCCACGGATGCCTTCTTCAATCATGCGGTTGACAGCGTTAGTTCCGCCGCCACCAACGCCAACAACCTTGATAACAGCAAGATAGTTGTTAAGGGTATCGGTGTCCTTAATCATGTCTTCCTCCTTGAGGCACGCTTGTGCCCGTTTGTCCCGGAGCGCGACTGCGCTTAGGCTACGTTTATGCGCTCGCAGAACCGCTGTATAAAACCCTAAACCTCAAGTTAAGGCTTACGCTTCATGCAAAGCGGGGTATATTTGCACAACTTACCCATACAAGTCAAATAATATGTAGAAATTGTGAAGAAAGCTGGTAAACGGTAGGAAACTATTCCCTAACGGCACATATGGTTTGCGCGTTTACCTACGAAACACCAGAGCCAGACTGAACGTTTCCAGTAGAAACTCGCCTATAGGTTGGGCTTGCAGGTGTTCTTACGTTCAAGTACGTAAGCTCTCCCGGGAACTGCTTAAGCATTGCCAGAATCACTTTTTCTTTGTCAGCAATCTGTGTTGGAGAGCCTAGGGCAACCTGCACACCATTGGTAAGCGTGACAGAGATTGCATCAACGCTACTAGCCGAATAACTCACAATCTGTGACGTGAGCTCTGACGAGAACGTAGACTGATACTGCATAACCGCTTGAATTTCTGCGTCTGTTGCTGTGGTGCCTGCTACAGGAGAAACTGTTGCAGGAACATCTGTGATAAGCAGCTCACCTTCTGAGGTTGCCTTCTCAAGCGCAACGGTGGCAGTAGTCTTTCCTTCTGGTACGTTGAGCTGATCTGCCTCTAGCCAGACGTTATTCTCGCCCAAATACCATGCAACAGGACCAGAAGAAAGCGCCACTATGGCTGTAACCTTACGCTCTGTGATAGTAATGCGCAGCGTATTAGGGAACTGCCTCTCGTACGTTGCAGAAGCTACCCAAGGGTCCTTCTGAAGTTCTTGGGTAATAAGGGACTCATCCATATTGAGCAGCGTTGTTCCCTCTTCTACTGCAATGAGCTTTTGAATTTGCTCGTTAGAGACGTGCTCTGTTGGCTCTACCTGAATGTTGGTAATAGCAAAAACTGAGGAAGAACGTAGGACGAGAAAAGCAATGCCAGCAAGAAGGGCAAGGCTAAGCAAAACGATAAAGGCCGTGCGTACTGCCTTAAACGATACCTTTCTGCTGTGTTTAATGCGCTCAGCACGAGCTTGAGCTGCAGTTTTTGTAACGTTATTTGGCTTTTTGGCAGAAATCTTTTTAGCAGAAGGCTTGGCATCAGAAGCTGTAGCCTCAACCTTTGGCTTAGGCTTAAAGGCCTTGCTCATAAAAGAAGGCTTAATAGCCCCTGCCGTCTGAGCAGCACCAGACGATAAAGGCTCCCTTTTTGTGCCCTTACGGCGCGTTGTTTGCTTTGAAGTATCTTCTGCCATATCTTCCCTATGCCCCAAAACCCAGAAGTTTAACCTCTGGCTGAAGATCAATATCAAACTTTTCTTGGACCGCATCGTGTGCTCTGCGCATAAGTGCAATGACATCTGAGGCGGTGGCGCTGGCGGTATTCACAATAAAGTTGGCATGAACATCAGAAATCTGTGCGCCGCCTTCAGTAACTCCCTTAAGACCACACTCTTCAATAAGTGCACCAGCAGACCTACTACCTGGATTCTTAAAAACAGAACCGCAGCAAAGCTGACCAGTTGGCTGCGTATTTCTTCTACGCTGCAAGAGTGTATCCATGCCAAGAGCAACTTTAGGACGATTAGATGCTGTCAGCGCAAACGTTGCCTCAAGAATGATCTCATCTGGAGCAAACGTGGTATAGCGATAACCCCATTCAATCTCGGAGACATCGTAGCGTACAAGACCCTTACCAGGCTTTAGTACCACGCAATCACGGACGGCTTTACCAATCCAATCATGCCTGGTACCTGCGTTCATCGAAAGAGCGCCGCCGATAGTTCCGGGGATACCAGCACACATCTCAAGGCCAGAAAGACCTGCTTTCATGGCCTCATTACAAACGCGTGCCGTAAGCGCACCTGCACCTGCAGTAATGAGGTTATTCTCGCCAACTGAAATGGTAGAAAGCTCATCGTCAAGCACAATAACGCAACCGTTGTAGCCCTTATCGGAGACAAGAATGTTTGAACCCTTGCCCAGAAGCACCCAATCAACTCGATTAGCTGCAAGCACCTCAAGCACACGCACTAGCGCCACGTGGCTGTGAACAGCAGCAAAAAGCGACGCCTTACCACCAATCCTAAAGGAGGTATGGTGGCTCAGCGGCTCATCTTGCTTGATTGTTGCATCAAGGGCCCCAGAAAGGCTTACATAGGCGTTAAACAAGCTCACGACAGAGGTCCTAGTGGTTCTGAAGACGCTCTTTGAGTGCGCGGATAAACATTGGTCCAATCTGAGTGACGTCACCTGCGCCTTGAGTAATCAGCAGATCTCCTGGTTTAACCGTATCAAGAAGGTCTGCGATAAGATCGCGGCGAGAAGGAATGTAGCGCACGTCAGAAACAGTATGAGCAGCCTCAACCCTTGAAGAGACAGTCTTGCCCGAGACACCTGGAATAGGCAGCTCACCTGCTGAGAAGACATCCATGACGCGCAAAACGTCAATGCCATCAAATGCATGGGCAAACGAATCCGCCAAATCCTGCGTTCTGCTGTAGCGATGTGGCTGGAAAACAACAACAACGCGCTTGAAGCCAAGTGGAAGAGCTGCAGACATGGTTGCTGCAATCTCAGTTGGATGGTGGCCGTAATCGTCTACAACGGTAATACCGTTGATGTCGCCTACGTGTGTAAAGCGACGGCGTGCGCCCTTGAACTGCGAAAGCGCCGCTGCGGCCTCCTCAAGATCAAAACCAAGAGCATCAGCAACAGCAATTGCCGCGGTTGCGTTAGCAACATTGTGCTTACCTGGGTTCGCAGGAAGCACCACAGAGATGGTTTGACCAGATGGCGTCTTAATGGTAAGAGGATTCTCAATGCCAGCTTTTCTCTCCTCCTGTGTGCAAACAAAATCGCAGCTTGAATCAAAGCCGTAGGTAACTACGTGTCTACCAGTTGACTGAGCAAGCTCAACGTAATGAGGATTATCGCCGTTGATAACAACAGTTTCTTCCTTATCAAGCAAGCTCATAAACTCACAGAAGGTCTTCTCGATATTCTCTAGAGAGCCGTAATGGTCAAGGTGGTCTGCCTCAATATTGGTGACAACAACCACGTTAGGGTTAAGGAACATAAACGAACCGTCAGACTCGTCCGCTTCGCAGACAAAGTACTGGCCGTTGCCGTTTTTACCGTTGGTATCGTAGCCCTCAACAACGCCACCAATCAAAAATGATGGATCAGCGCCCAGCTTGTCCAGCATGGTAGCAACCATAGAAGACGTGGTGGTCTTGCCGTGAGTGCCTGCAACAGCAATGGTCTTGCGACCGCGCGACAAATACGAGAGCATCTTAGCGCGAGGCCAAATAGGAATGGAAAGCTCACGTGCGCGGATGACCTCTGGATTTGTCTCTGGGATTGCGGTAGAGGTAACAATGACATCAGGCATCACAGCGTCAATAGTGGCTGCGGTGTGGCCGATGCTTACCTGAATACCTGCATCTTCAAGCTCTCTAACATAATGCGAGCTCTTTAGATCGGAGCCGGTAACGGTGCAGCCGCGCTCGTGCAGAACAAGCGCAATTCCGCTCATACCTGCTCCACCAATTCCAATAAAATGTGCACGCGAGATGGTCTTCTCGCCCATGGAATCTGCCATAAGAGAGCCTTTCCAAGTATTGTTATCGTTTGAGTCTTGGACATACCAAGACATGTTTACTCTAACGCAAAACCGAATGTTTTATGCGCCACAAACGGCACTTTCCACAGCGTCAGCCACAAGAGATGCGGCGCTGCGCTGGTCAAGTGTAGCGGCTGCCTCGGAGAGCTTTTTGCGCTGGTCCGCGTTATCTACCAGTTCAAACAGAGCTGTCGAGAAGGTCGTGGTGCCCACCTGGTTATCTGGCACCAGAATAGCTGCTCCCGCGTCCGACAACAGGTGTGCGTTAGTAGTCTGATGATCTGCTGTTGCCAGAGGGTACGGCACCAAAATGCTGGGGAGCTCAAGCGCTGCAATCTCGGCCACAGAAGATGCTCCGGAGCGAGAAACCACCAGGTCAGCCGCAGCAAGGGTGGCGCCCATGTTGGAGATGTAGGGCTTAACCTCCCAGCGAGTAGCCTCCTCGTCAGAAAGCTTCATAAGCGAGACAACCTCGTCGTAGAGCTTCTGGCCTGTTGACTGAATGATGCGCAGGTTAGGACGGGCAAGAAGCTCCTGCTTAAGCGCAGCAAACGTCTCGTTGATACTACGAGCGCCCAAACTACCGCCAAAGATAAGCAGCAATGTCTGATTGTCTGCAATACCCAACTCTTGCCTCGAGGCGGCTCTGTCAGCAGAAAGAACACTCTTTCGTACAGGATTGCCAGTAACCACAATGGTGTCTTGAGCCTTTACGTGGCCCTCAAAAGCCTTGCGAGCCTCTGGGAACGCAATGCACACCTTATCTGCTTTACCAGCAGATACACGGTTAGCAAGACCGGTTACTGAGTTTTGCTCATGGATTAAATAGGGGATGTGTAGCTTTGCACAAAGCTGAAGCAAAGGCAGCTCTACGTAGGCGCCAAAACCAATAGCAACATCAGGTGCACCCTGCTCTTTGAAGCGCTTGTGCAGCTGCATCTTTGCGCGCTCAAGATTGTATGCCGCGCTGATGAGCGTCCAAGGACGTCTGCGATCAAAACCATTTACATGGATAGGTACCAGGTCAAAACCCGCCTCAGGTACCAGCGTACCTTCAAGCTTGTTGGGCTGACCGTAAAACGTAACCTGATGGCCGCGCTCACGAAGCTCCTCAGCTAGAGCCAGAGCTGGGTTAATGTGACCAGCGGTTCCACCTGCAGCAATTGCAACAGAGAGTTTCTTCTGTTCTGCCATGCAATCCATCTCCTAGAAATCAGCTATCGGCGAGCCCTGTTGTTTCCACGAAGCCTGTCCGATGCAGAAGGTCCCAAATCAATTCTGCGCCTTCCGGAGGCATCTGTCGTAATACGGCCTTGAGGGGCGTCGTCATCTCTCGAGCGCAAAACACCTCGTGATGGGCGCGCAGAGCTTTGTGCACTGCTCTTAGGGCGAGAAGAACGTGGGAGTGGCATGCCTACTCCTACCCCACCGTCAACCATGGTAAGACCAGCAAAACCTGGAGCATCAAAGGTATCCTGCTCTTCAGCTATGCTCCAAGAAGCGCGCTGCCTATCGTACTCGGTTTCTGGAAGCCTTGACTGCCTTGAAACAGACATCAAAAGACCAACCATCAAGATACTAGACATGATGGTTGAACCGCCGTATGAGATAAACGGCAGAGGCTTACCAGAAAGAGGCAAAAGGCCCAAAACACCACCGATGTTAACAAAGGCCTGGATGATAAACATAGAGGTACAACCTGCAGCAATAAGCCTACCGGTCAAATCTGGTGCATAGCGAGCAATCTTAAAGCCTGCCCATACCAGGGCGCCAAATACAACCAAAAGACCCAAAACGCCAATAAAGCCCAGCTCTTCTCCAATAACCGCAAAAATAAAGTCATTGTGAGCCATAGGCAGATAGGAATATTTCTGGCGAGAAAAACCAAAGCCAACACCAAAAATACCGCCAGAGCCAAAAGCATAAAAGCCCTGTGCAAGCTGATAACCTGCACCGTAATAATCAGCCCAAGGGTTGAGCATAGTCACAACGCGAGCACGAGAATAATCATCTTTAAGAGATAAGAAGGCAAAGCCAATAAAACCCACAACAGCAATAGTTACCAGAACTCTTCGATCAAAGTCAGAAAGATAGCCAATGACCAGAAGCGTTCCCACAATAATCAGCGTGGAACCCTTATCTGGCTGAGCCAAAATTAAAGCAAGCGGAACAACTGCGGCAATAGCAAACTTTTTAAAGAACTCCATCTGATCTATGGTCTGATCAATAAAGTACTGCTGAGCCAAATACGAGACAGAAATTAAGATGGTAATCTTTGCAAACTCAGACGGCTGGAAAGAAAACGGTCCAATTGAAATCCATCGGGTTGCGCCATATGCATCCGCGCCGGCAATAGGAGTAAAAATAATTGCCAGCATTCCAATGGTCACAACCCAGATAGGTACCTGGAGATTTCTTACTACTGCGCGGTAGTCAATGCGAGAAACAATAAACGCTAACGCAACTCCTGCCGCAGCAAAGCCAAGCTGACGCTGCACGTAGTAGAAGGGGTTATAGCCCATGTCCTCAGAAGTCATTGCAGAAATCGAGGATGCGGAATAAATCATTACCAGGCCAAAGCACACCAGAATAGCCGTTGATACCAGAAGCACCAGACGGGGCTGCATAAAACGCTCTGGAATAACACCAAAGCGGCCTTTAGCCTGCGAGCCCTCGGAAGATTTCTGGCGAGAAGTACGTGGTTGCTGCGCGCGCTCCCCTGTTCTGTTTCTGCTGGTAGCCATTATCGACCGCTCTCTTTTTGAGCAAGTTCTGCCACCAGCTGTTTAAAGACACGGCCACGCTGAGCCATGCCCGTGAACTCGTCAAATGAGGAACATGCTGGTGAGAGAAGCACTACAGAACCTGGACGAGCAAGCTCTACCGCACGGTCAAAAGCTTCATGCATATGAGGCTCTTCTACCACTTCTGCATGGCTGCAAGAAACGCGGCGAAGCGCCTCTGCAAAGCGAGGACCTGCCTCTCCAAAGCAGATTGCGTATGCACAGGTAGCGGACACCTTCTGAGCAAACTCATCAAGCTCTGTGCCCTTATCGTGACCACCAAGTAGCAAAATAACGTTTTTACCTGGGAACGAAGTTAATGATTTTTCAACTGAATCAGTGTTTGTTGCTTTGGAATCGTTAACGTACAAAACACCATTAACCGTATCAACTGGCTCAATTCTGTGCTCAAGCGGCATAAAGTCCAACAGGGCATGCCTAATAGAAACAATATTAAGTCCCAGGAATAAGCCACATGCAGCTGCAGCAAGAGCGTTGAGTGCATTGTGCGCTCCCCTAATGTGGAGTGCATCAGCTGCTACAAGCTCCATCTCTTTACCAGATAGCCTAACTACCAGCGCTCCATTGCGTACAAATGCGGCGTTTTGCGTACCGGGATCTGTCTGAGCAAGATGGCATACAGCAATGCCGCGAGCCTCAAGGCGAGAAGACACGTCTTGGCAGAACTCATCCAAGTCAGAGACAATTGCCAGGTCATTTGCATCAAGGTTGGCAAAAATCTTCTCTTTAGCTGCTGCATACGCCTCGAGCGAACCATGCCACTCAAGGTGATCTGGAGTAATGTTTAAAAGCATCGCAACGTGAGGATGCAATTTTTGAGTAGTAGCAAGCTGGAAGCTCGAAAGCTCTGCTACAAACCAGCTCTTAGGCTTTCTCTCTGCAAGTTGGTCCGTAATAGTAAGACCAATATTGCCAACAGCGCTTGCATCAAGGCCTGCATACTGCAGGATTGACGTGGTCAAACTTGTGGTAGTAGTTTTACCGTTTGTGCCGGTAATACCAATCCACTGTGAAGGACTCTCTTGATAGGCAAACTCTGGCTCGCCCATAATCTGCTGAGAAGCTGCCTTTGCACTTAAGAACAGCTCAGAGGTGTCTGGAATACCAGGAGATGCAATAGTCAGGTCAAAGGTACCCTTAACCTGATCAGAGCCGCATTGTACCTGTACGCCTGAGTCTGCAAGCTCTTGGATCTTCTCGCCAACAGTAGCATCTGCGCCGCCCACAAGAGTTACGGAAGACACACGACCCTCTGGCTGCTGCAGCAAATACGTGCAGACAGAGACGCCGGTCTTACCAAAACCAAGAACACAAACATTTCCAAGTGTTTCTAGAAGCGACACGCAAGCGATCCTTTCTAAGAGCAATATCTTTAGTGAAGCTGGAAGTACAGAGCAAAGCCCAGAGCAGCAAATGCGCCGGAAATAATCCAGAATCTAAAGACTACTTTTGTCTCGTTCCAGCCAAGTTTCTCAAAGTGATGATGCAGTGGAGCCATCAAGAATACACGCTTTTTAGTTGCCTTGTAGCTGACAACCTGAATGATAACGGACAGTGCCTCGATGATGAAAAGACCGCCCATGACCAGGGAAACTACCTCTGTCTTGGTAAGTACGGCCAGGGCTGCAAAGGCAGCACCCCAGGCAAGAGAGCCGGTGTCTCCCATAAAAATGCTTGCAGGATAGCTGTTAAACCACAAAAAACCAATACAAGCGCCTGCGATAGATGCGGCAAAAACAGCAAGGCTACTCTCGCCATAGCGGAAAGCTACTGCAGCCATAAAAATCATGACGACCATAACGCAGCCACCAGCGAGGCCATCAAGGCCGTCGGTCAGGTTAACAGCATTGGAGAGGCCAGCCATGAGCAAAAAGACAAAGAAAAGATACAGCCAGGGGATAGAAATAATGTTTCCGCCTAAATTGACGGTAGTAGTAAGGATACCCAGGTTGATATCAAGACCACCGGGGAACGCAATAATGGGCGTAATGCCCCAAATGTTAACTGCTGCCAGGCAAAATGCAACAGAAATGGTTATAAGTCCAGCCATCTTCTGAGATGCGGTAAGGCCAAGGCTTCTACCATGAGCAACAGACTCGATATCGTCCAGAAGACCAAGCGAGCCTGTGAGCAGCATAGCTGCCATAGCAAGAATGAGGTCGGTGTTCCACTGAGCAAGTGCAATACAGGTCAGCACAATGCTTACCAGCATAACGACGCCACCCATAGTAGGAGTACCCTGCTTGACCAGGTGCTGCTGAGGGCCGTCAGCACGAACCTGCTGGCCCACCCCCTCTTTCTTCATCAGTTTGATAAAGAGTGGCATTAAGACCAACGTGATGATGCAGGAGACACCAAGCGCAACAAACACCTGGTATGTTGGGTAAATAGTCTGGTAAAACATTACTCAGTAACTCCTTTTACAAAAATATCAAGCTGGGCAGACCTCGATGCCTTGGCGAGAAGAACGTCTCCTTGCGCAAGTACTGGTCCGAGCACGGTAAGTGCTTCGTTGACATCACTGAACTGTTCAATTTTATCTTCCGAGAATCCCATAACGCGCGCAGCTTCAACCATTTCACGCGCGGCTCCCGTGCCTACAAAGGCAACAAGGTCTGGGTTCTTAGCAGCAATATAGGCACCCACATAACCGTGAAGGCGCTTCTCCTCTGGTCCAAGCTCACCAATCTCTCCGATAAGAGCAATGCGGCGACCTTCCGCTGGCATCTGCATCAACACGTCAAGCGCTGCAGCTGTTGAGTTAGGGCTTGCGTTGTAAGAATCGTCAATAATCTTGGCACCACAGGTTGCGTCAAGTACCGAAAGACGCATACGAGTGGCAGGCATCTGCTCAATAGCCTCTGCAGCTGCGTCAAGATCAAGACCAAGCGTCTCTATAGCCTCAAGTGCCAAAAGAAGGTCGTCGACAACAACGCGCCCAGGTACCTCAAGGGCTACCGTGCGTGACCAGCCGGATGCAGCAACAATAGTGGCAGTTGGAAGGCCCTCCTCGTCAAGAGTGACCTGCTGTGCGCTCATGACGTCAGCTTCTGTGGCGCCCACTGTCTTGCAAACAACGCAAGCAGGGCGAGCAAACTCATCTGCAATGAACTTGGTGTAGTCCCCCGCCGAAGCCTGAATAAGCGTAGGCTCAATTGAGCCAAATGCGCGCATGCCCGAGACAATCTCTGCCTTGGCGCGCGCAATGTTTTCTCGGCTGCCGAGAAGACCAATGTGGCTGGTGCCAACGTTGGTAATGACGGCTACCGTTGGACGAGCAACCGAGGTGAGCCTGGTAATCTCGCCGGCGTGATTCATACCCAGCTCAAGAACAAGTACCTCGGTATCCTCTGGAGTAGAAAGTACCGTAAGTGGCAGGCCAATGAGGTTGTTGTGATTGCCAGCGGTGGCGTGAACACGACGGGTAGCACCAATGCCGCGACGAAGCATTTCTTTGGTAGTAGTTTTACCAACCGATCCGGTTACACCCACAACCAGCCAGTTTGGATGGGCTTCTCGCCAAGCAGCGGCAAGAGTCAGCAGGAACGCCTCACAGTCATCGTCAGCGGCTTCAAGAACGCTGACTCCTGTGGCGGCCAGGTTGTCGAGCAGATTGTCTGTTACAGGCTCAGATGCCACTACAACAGCAGCGCCCGCCTGGGCAGCAGATAAGAGATAGGAGTTTCCATTGACCTTCTCGCCAGCAAAGGCCACGAAGAGCGAGCCTTCCTGGACCTCACGAGAGTCGATGACAGCCGCGCCCGCAACCTCGCGGGTTCCGCGGTGGAGCAGTCGTGCATTTGTAGCTGCGACTATCTGTTCAACCGAAAGCTTAACCATGAGCTCTCCTAGTTATTGATTGGTTGAATATTAAGGCGTGTGGCTGCGTCTTTTGCAAATTGCGAGAAAACCACAGCGGCAGACTGCGATGCAAGCTGGTTGGTATCGTTAAGTCCAACGTAAACCATCAAATCAGATTCTGATGGATTCACGATACCGCAGAAGGAAGCAACAAAACCGGAATTCTCGCCGTACGAGCCGGTTTCTTCCACAACCTGCTGGCCCGTACCTGTTTTACCAGCAACGGTATAGCCATAGATACCTGCACGAACACCGGTGCCCTCTTTGACAACGGTAGTCATCATGTCAAGCTCGGCCGAAGCTGTGGAAGCGGAAATAACGTCTTTAGTAGGCCAGGTAACCTCTTGACCGCCCTTAGAAACCATAAAGTGTGGAGTCACCATAGTTCCCTTATTAGCAACAGCGGTATATGCGCGAATGACCTGGATAAATGGGATTGCAAGACCCTGACCAAACGCCATGTTTCCACCGGTTGGGCCTTCATATTCATCCAGAGAGCGGACAATTCCTGTAGCTTCACCAGGGAAGTCAATGCCCGTGGTGTGACCTATGCCAAACTTATCAATTCCTGCTGCAAAGCGCTCATCACCTATGAGCTGTGTCTCGAGGAAGGCCATACCAACGTTGGAGGAACGTCTGAGCATCTCTCTTACGCTCATGTCCATGGCGCTGGTACGCCAGTCATCGTCGGTAACCTTGTTATCGCCAACCTTGAGCTCGGTTGGAATGTTGAAGGTTGAATTCGGACCAAAGAGGTTGTTGTCTATACCAATTGAGGTGGTAATTACCTTAAATACCGAGCCAGGCTCATAGATACTTGAGACGAGCTTGAGGTTGAGGGATTCGTAGTCAACGCCGTTATCGCTCTTAAAATCTGGCAGAGGGTACGAAGCGGCAGCATAGATTTCTCCGGTACGAGGATTCATGGCCATGATTGAGCCACCCTGCTGGGCTTCAATGTCTTTGACTGCGGCAGTAAGCTGTTCTTCTGCCTTCTTCTGCAGCTCAATATCAATGGAAAGAACAATGTCCTGTCCATTTTGTGCCTCAGTGATGTTTGAGGTACCGCCAGCAATTGGCGTACCACCAGCGCCGGTCTCAACTATCATGTGGCCATTAGTACCTGCAAGGATATCGTTGTAGTAATACTCAAGACCGGAAGCGCCCTCGTTATCAGCGTTTACAAAGCCCAGAATCTGAACGCCGACGTTGCCATAGGGATAGACACGCTTGGTGTTGTTAACAAAATAGACGCCCTTGAGGTTTTTCTCGTCAAGTGCTTTTTCAATCTTAGAAGCGGTATCGGTGTCAACACGACGACGCACGTAGACAAAGGTGGTGTCTTGCTGCAGGTCTCCAAGGTAGTCTGAAGGGCTTCCGCCTAAGAGCGAGGCAAAAACCTGAGCTACGGAGCTTGCATCTTTAATCTCTGAAGGATTGGCATAGATGTCTTTGCAGTCAACGCTCATGGCTAAGACATTGCCGTTGCGGTCGTAAATGGTGCCGCGACGAGCGTGCAAGACAATATCGTTGGTGCGGTTATTCTCGGCGCCCTTTGCAAGATCTGCTGCCGTAAAGATTTGCAGCCAAGCAAGCCTAAGAACAACAATTGCCACCATAATGGCCATAGCAGCTGCTACGCGACGGAGTCTACCTTCAGGGCCAACACCATCCGAGCCACCGCTGCTACCACGATGACCACGAAAATGCACACGAGAGGCCTCGTCGTACGAGGCCTCAGGAGTTTTTCTGCGCGATGCGCGAGTATGTCGATTCTGCGTACTCACAACGTATATTTTACGCCTAAGCGTTGTTGCTTACATCTACAACAGGACGATTTGTCTCAAGAGTCATACCATAATTCTGAGTAGCAATGCGCTCAATGCGTGTTGTGCTTGCAAGCAGGGAGCGAGAAACGCGCAGGGAATCGTTAGTTGCAGTTGTTGCGCGCATTTCATTTCTGATGACGTTATTAGCCTGAAGAGTAGAAACCGTAGCGGTAGAGATGCCAATACGGACAACACCAAGTGTCAGAAAGAGTGCTGCAGCAACAGCAATAAGCTTGACACGCTGGATGAACTGGCTGCTTACGCCACGGCGAGCATCAGCATCAAGGCCGCCACCAGGGACAACCTCAAAAGATGTGCGAGTGCTCTGTTCAGGAGCGTACTCATGCTCAAACTGAGTTGTGCGTGCTACAGCTTCTGATCCGTAACGTGCCATTAAACTTCAATCCCTTCAAAAACTTCTTAACAACAAGCAACAAGTGCTATGGGGTACTTCATTTCTCTGGGTCGCGTTTAACCGCTACCCTCATCAGGGCGCTTCTCGCCCTTGGGTTGCGCTCTATCTCTTCTGGGGTTGCCACAAGAGGTTTGCGCGTAATCACGTCAACTATCGGCACTTGACCGCACATACAAACCGGAAGGTCTGGCGGGCAGATACAACCTTGACTGAGCTCGGAGAACACGTGCTTGACAATGCGATCTTCAAGCGAGTGGTACGAGATAACGCAAATCCTGCCTCCTGGATTAGCCCAGGCAATTGCACTGCGTAGTCCGCGCTCCAAAACCTCAAGCTCGTGGTTTACTTCAATACGAAGTGCTTGGAACGTCTTTCTGGCGGGATGTCCGCCGTGACGACGCGCTGCTGCGGGAATTGCTGCCTTGATTACCTCAACAAGCTCAAGCGTCGTTTGAATGGGACGCTTTTCTCGCGTTTGTACAATGCGTCGTGCAATGCGTGAGGCAAATTTCTCGTCTCCGTAAATTCGAAGGATTCGGGCGAGGTCGGCTTCGTTATAGGTGTTGATGACCTCTTGTGCAGTTGGAGTTTGTTTGCCCGGGTCCATTCGCATATCCAACGGGGCATCTTCGTGGTACGAAAAGCCTCGCTCTGGGATATCAAGCTGAGGAGAAGAAACACCAATGTCAAAGAGGAAACAGTCAACTCCGGGGACTTCTGCAGAAACGAGAAGTTCATCGAGGTCGCCAAAGTTTCCCTTAAGCGGCAAAAACTCCGCGTTTGGTACTTCTTGCTTCAGGCGAGCAGCTGCTGCTTGATGAGCCATTGCGTCCTGGTCAATTCCAATGGAAAGACCGTCTGGAGTAATCAGCTTTGCCATCTCTACGGTGTGGCCCGCTCCTCCCAAGGTGCAGTCGCAAACAACTTCACCTGGCTTGGGGTCCAGCTCGCGCAGCACTTCTGCAAGCATTACTGGTTGGTGCCGATATTCGACTTTCAAGTTACCGTCTTCTACCTTCACGATCTTCTCGCCTCACTAGGCGCCAAAGATGAGGTCCTCGAGCGTTGCAACGCGGTCATCTGCCGAGAAGAGGCTGTTCCACTTGTTGGTGTTCCAAATCTCAAAGTGGTCGCCGTTACCGACAATGGTGACGTCGCGGTCAAGCTGGAGCTTCTCCCTAGCCTGTGGATCGGACTCGTCAATCTTTCCCAGGGCAACACGGCCGGCCGAGTCAATGTCGACGGTTGTTGCTGCTGCGTTCAGCATGCGAAGTGCTGTGACGTCGTCGCGGTTCCTTGGGTTGAGGTTCAGACTTGCAATCCAAGCCTCATACGCCTCAGGTGAGTAGCCGTAAAGCGCGTCCTGTCGACGGAGCAAGATGACAACATCGCCAAGCTGCTTGCGCTGAGGTGCAGGAAGAGTCACACGAATCTTGGAGTCCAGCGAGCGCTGATACTGACCAGTAAGCATGTCTCCCCCCTTTCACGTTGGCGCCCCTTGCCGCGCGGGCTGTGTTTGTGTTGTGTGTGCGCGGCAATGCTTGGGCATAGTCCGTCGATTGAACGTGGAATAAATATAACTCATTCCGACACTTACACACACTAGAAAACACTTTCCAACACCAAGTATTTTTCTTATGGTCTAGCTGGGGTTTAACAAAGATATGAGTTATGACATTTTGACCACAATATGTAGTGTTTAAAAAAATCCGAACTACAAAAGAACGGATTTTCTTAGTCTTGTATACGATTTATTAAATTTTTTATGAAGTGAAAATTTTTGAGGAAATTGTGGTGAACTCGTGGCGAAAATCACACGTTACTCAAACAAAACCTTCGTCTTGCTTTTACGCAGTCACCACTTTGCCCCACGCTTGTCTCACACTTGTTCAACACTTGCGTCAAGCGCGTTTATTTGTCCGCGTGAACGTGGGCTCTTGGGTGAGCCTCAAGGTACACGTCTCTAATGTGCGACCTATCTACGTGCGTATAGAGCTGCGTAGTTGAAATATCAACGTGTCCCAAAAGCTCCTGCACCGAGCGAAGATCAGCGCCACCCTCTAGAAGGTGTGTGGCAAAACTGTGGCGCAGTGTGTGAGGATGCAAACCTTCAATCCCCACTACCCTGCCGTAATTTGCCACTAGTTTATGTACCGACTGGCGAGAAACGCGTCCACCCCGAGCATTTACAAACACCTCAGACACCTGACCGTGCTTAAGCAAAAGCGAGCGAGCTTCATAAAGATATGTTTTAAGCGCACGATACGCAGAGCCCAGTACAGGAACTACACGCTCTTTAGAACCTTTACCAAAAACACGCAAGAGCTCGTCTTCTAAAAAGACTCCTCGTACCTCAAGATCGCAAAGCTCAGACACACGAAGACCGCATCCATACAACAACTCAAGTATGGCTCTATCGCGAATACCTAGAGGCGAATTAGGGAACGGCTGATCAAGCAGTTCTTCTGCCTTCTCTTGAGAAATAACATCAGGAAGCCTTTGAATTCTTGCTGCGGTAGGTAAATCTTCTGCTGGAGATGACTCACAAATTTGCTCAACAGCCATAAACTTGTGGAAGTTTCTAAGTGCCGCAGTGTGGCGCTCAACCGAAGCTGGAGCCATACCTAAATCTCTAAGAGAGCCTATGTACTCTTCAACATCTGAGCGAGTTACCTGGTTGGGCAAAGTAATTTTTTTGCCATTCAGCCAAAGCAAATAACCCTCTAAATCTCTGGTATAGGCATCAAGCGTATTTACAGAAAGACCTCGCTCAACAGCAACGTACGCTAAAAATTCTGTACGCGCCTGAGCGAGGTCCATAAGTATTCTTCCCTAGTAAAAATCTGCTTAGAGAGACTGGTTTACATCATGACGGTCAACACCCTCATGATGAGCAATTGCTGCACGTGCAAACTCACGGAACAAAGGCGCAGGATGAGTTGGACGGCTCTTGAACTCTGGATGTGCCTGGCTTGCAACAAACCAAGGGTGAACAGGCTCTGGAAGCTCAATCATCTCTACAAGGCGATCGTCTGGAGAAACACCAGAAACTACCAGACCAGCCTCAACAAGTTGATTACGGAATACGTTACTTACCTCGTAGCGGTGGCGGTGACGCTCGTAAACCAAGTTGTTGCCATATGCCTCATGGGCAAGAGTTCCCTCAACAACCTTGCAAGGATAAGAACCAAGGCGCATGGTACCGCCCTTGTCAGTAATATCCTCCTGATCAGGCATAAGATCAATGACAGGATATGGAGTATCTGGACCAAACTCTGCTGAATTTGCACCCTCCATGCCGCAGACGTCACGAGCAAACTCAGTAACAGCCATCTGCATACCAAGGCAAACACCAAGGTAAGGAATCTTGAGCTCACGAGCACGACGAATAGCAACCATCTTGCCCTCTACGCCGCGAAGACCAAAGCCGCCAGGAACCAAAATGCCGTCCGCACCAGCAAGCTCCTGCTCTACGTCTTCTTCTGTCAGCTCTTCACCATTTACCAGGCGGATATCAACGTGCCTGCCATAGAAAATACCAGAGTGGTGAAGTGCCTCAATAACAGAAAGATAGGCATCAGGCAGCTGCGTATACTTGCCGACAACATAAATTCTTGTTGCATCTTCAAGCGCATTTGCCTTATGCATAGCGGAAGTAAATGCTTCCCAGCTGCCAAGATCGCTTGGACGAACTTCAAGACCAAGACGCTCAAGTACCTTCTTGTCAAATCCCTGTGCTGCCAGGTGTGCTGGAACGTCGTAAATTGAAGGCAAATCGTTGTTTTCAAAAACGCAATCTGCATCAACGTCGCAGAAATTAGCGATTTTCTCGCGAATAGATTCATCCACAGAATGGCTAGAACGGCACACGATAAAGTCTGGCTGAATACCGAGGGAACGGAGTTCTTTTACAGAGTGCTGAGTAGGCTTAGTCTTGACCTCATGAGCAGCAGCAATATAAGGAACAAGGCTCACATGAATAATAGCAACGTTGCTTGCGCCACGCTCTTTTCTAAACTGGCGAATTGCCTCAACAAAAGGCTGAGACTCAATATCACCAATAGTGCCACCAAGCTCTGTGATGACTACATCAGCATTAGTAACCTCTTCAATGCGAGCAAAACGAGCCTTAATTGCATCGGTTACATGAGGAATTACCTGAACTGTTCCGCCAAGGAAGTCTCCGGCGCGCTCTCGCTGAATCAAAGACTGATAAATGAGGCCAGTGGTGAAGTTAGACTCCCTGGTAAGATTCTCGTCAATAAAGCGCTCATAATGACCAAGATCAAGGTCAGTCTCTTTACCGTCCTCAGTGACAAAAACCTCACCATGCTGGAAAGGACTCATAGTGCCTGGATCAACATTGAGATATGGGTCAGCTTTTTGCATCATGACCTTATAGCCACGAGCCTTAAGAAGTCGGCCGAGAGATGCAGCAGTGATTCCTTTTCCAAGAGAGGAAACAACGCCACCTGTTACAAATATGTGCTTGGTCATGGATTACTCCCGTAGGTAAGATTAGCCAATTACATTTCTACGGGTCTTTATATTATTCCGCTTTAAGGCCCATAGTGCCGAGAAATTTAATCTCCAAACAAATACATTGTTATGTCCATATAGTTCTGAAAAATCTAGCGGACTTCTGACAGCAGCTCATGCGCGTGAGCCAAAGAAGCCTCAGTTATAGAGCCTGAAAGCATGCGTGCAATCTCTTCTTCTCTCTGAGTACCAGAAACCTCTATAAGAGAAGTTACAGGGAGCGCGTTATGTTCTTCTGTCTTTGAGACTACATACTGTTTAGAGGCCATAACAGCAACCTGTGGCAAGTGAGTTACCACAATCACCTGATGTGTTTTAGCAAGCTGCGCTAAAACCTCTGCAAGAGCAACGGCAGTAGCTCCACCAACGCCAGCGTCAACCTCATCAAATACAAGCGTATCGCAAACGTCAGACTCTCCTAGAACCACTTTGCATGCAAGCATGACGCGAGAAACCTCACCACCAGAGGCAATTTTTCTAAGCGGACGGGCGGTCATCTGAGCTGAAGGCTTGTACATAAGCTCAATCTTTGTAGAGCCAACTTTATTCCACTGCTCAAAAGGAAGATCTTCAAAGTTCAATTCAATCTGAGCTGAACCCATCTGCAGATGACTCATTTGCTCAGTAACAGCATCACAAAGTTTTGGAGCTGCAGCAACACGAACCTTTTTAAGTGCCTGAGCCTTTATGGTAAGGGTCTCTTTTGCTTTATCCACTTCTGCCTGTGCCTCACGGACAAGCTTTTCTGTGTCTCTTGTAACCTCAAGAAGATTTTGAGCTACCTGGTATTTTTTAAATACATCTTTCATACCAGGGCCATACGTTCTCATAAGACCCTGAAGACGAGCCATACGACTTTGCATCTCTTCAAGTGCTTCTTCATCAAAATCGAGAGATCCAACATAGCTTCTGAGCTCTGAAGAAACATCCTCAATCTCTATAAGTGCACTTGAAAGAGACTCTGCATAGTTACCTAGCGTAGCATCAAACGTTGCAGCACTTTGAAGCATCTGAACTGCATCAGAGAGAGAATCAATAACGCCCTCATCTCCTGAGAGCAACTCATGTGTTCCTCCTGCAGCTTGAAGAAGAGCCTCTGCGTGCTCAAACCGAGGAAGTTGCTCTTCTAAGTCTTCTAGCTCCCCTTCTTTAGGAGAGACCTCATCAATTCTTTGAACAAGAAATACCGCTTCATCAATCTTTGCATTGCTAGACTGGCTTACTTCAATAACTCGTTGAAGTTCAGCGATTGCAGCATGGTAAGCATGAAGAGCGTCTACATACTCTGTCTGGCAAGATTGAATATCTGATCCAATCCATGCATCCAACATGCTGACATGATTTTTTACGTCAAGTAGTCTTTGATGCTCATGTTGACCACAAAGATCAATTGATGTTCCAATACCTCCGGCCAGTTCTTTAACTGATGCCATGTGGCCATCAATCTCTACCCTGCCTCTACCATCAGCAGAGACTTTTCTAGAGACTACAATACCCTCTTGATCTTCTGGCGAGGTAAAAAAGCGTGCCTCAACCCTAAGAGCGTCTGTTCCTTCTCTTACTGCAGAAGCATCAGCGCGCTCTCCTACTAAGAGTTTAATGGAAGATAAAAGAGCGGTTTTACCAGCACCTGTCTCTCCTGTTAAAACAGTTAAACCTGAGGCGGGAGCGAGAGAAGCATCTTCAATAAGTGCGACATTTTGCACACGAAGTTCATCAAGCATATGCGACCTGCTTACTGACCAGTTTTACCGTAAAATACGCGAGAAACTGAACGATAGAAACTATCAGCGCTTCTATCAAGCAGAATGATATCTCCTGGTCCACGGCTAATACGAGCTTTGGTAGCCACACCCTCCTCTGGATGTTTAATGTTTTGTCCATCAGAGAAGAAGTGACATGTCGCTGGTCTATCTTTTGACATGGTAATTTCAACCACGTCAGAAGGAGAAGTAAGGAATGCACGAGCCAAAATAGTATGTGGTGCGATTGGCACACAAACCATTCCCGAGAACTCTGGTGTAACAATAGGGCCACCAGCGGCTAGTGCGTAGCCGGTGGATCCAGTTGCCGTACTAACAACAAAACCATCACCGCGAAGCTTATCAATATGGTTGCCTGATACAGAAACCGTAAACTCAACCATATCGCCTGCTCCACCTCTGGAAACTGCAAAATCATTGAGCGAGAAGGTCTTCTCGACGTAAGTTTCTCCAGATGGAAGCTCATACTCTGTCTCTATTGCAAGTGTTGCTCTTCTAGATACGTGGAGCTCTCCAGCAAGAGCATCAGCTACCATCTCAATCATTTGATGAGGAGTTGCACTGGTTAAAAAGCCAAGGTGACCATAAGAGATGCCCAAAATTGGAATTTCTGAATACTCAACAATTTTGGCGGCCCTCAGAAGCGTTCCGTCTCCACCAAGAGAAATAACAAGCTGGCAATCAGAACAATCTACAGCTTTATCCGGGAACAGCTTTTTATCGTGTGCCCATTGAACATCACAGCCCTGCTCAAAGAGCCATTCTTCAAGTTCACGTGCACCGGAAACAGCAACTTCTCTTGAATAATTTGGAACAAGAAGTACCTTCACGCAAACCACTCTCCCGATTTTGCTTGATTGCACAACTGAAACAGTTAAAGCGTCTGATTCGATGTACTTAGTATACCTAAAAAACTACAAACAATACTACAAAATAGAACATTCGTTCTATTTCACTATTTCTACAGAATGACTCGATACCACTGAAGCAAGATCCAAATCATGCGAACCTGCCTCAAGCTGTCCAAACAGTAAATATTCCACGTTGCCCTTAGCACCGTGAATAGGACTTTCACACGCGCCCAAAGGACCCATATGAGCTTCCTTAAACGCATCGGAAACCTTTTGCAGCGTTTGCAGACGTACGGAGGCATCAGTCACAATACCGCCCTCACCCACTTCTTCCCTCTTAGCTTCAAACTGCGGTTTAACCAGCGTAACAAAGGCTCCTTCAGGAGCTAGAACATCTAAAACAGAAGGAAGAATTGACAAGATTGACGTAAACGATACGTCACACACAGCAACATCAAAAACGTGCGAGTAGCCCATTTCTGGCAGGGACGTAATATTTGTACGTTCGAGCAGTTCAACCCTATTGTCGTTTCTGAGCGACCAATCAAACTGCGCATAGCCAACATCAACCGAAGTAACCGAAGCAGCTCCATGTTGAAGCAGACAATCGGTAAAACCACCAGTTGAACAGCCAATATCTAAACATTTTTTCTGTTGAACCGTAAAATCAAAAACTTCAAAGGCACGCTCGAGCTTAAGTCCGCCTCGGCTCACGTATGGAATAGCGCCTTTTACGTGCAGAAACAATCCCTCAGGAACAAGCTCTCCTGCTGAAGTTAATCTTCTGTCGCTCGTAGAAACATCACCCGCAAGAATTGCACGTAATGCAGCTTGAGTGTCCTTGAAAAATCCTTGCCTAACCAGCTCTTTATCGAGCCTTTGGCGAGAAATGCGTTGAGCCACTAGTGCTCATCGCTTTCTGAAACTGCGTCATCAGACAACGTTTCATCTGCAGCTGAAGCCTCAACCTGCTCAGAAGAAGCCTGCTCACCAGTGGTAGCTGCTGCGCCAGTTGCGTCAGCTGTATCCCCTGCTGCCTGAGCCTGAACCAGACGCTCTTCCTCTTCTGGCGTAAACTCTGTGGTGTCAACCATGTTGACAGCCTTTGAACCTAGAGCAATTGCCTCATCAAAGAGGTCAAGAGAATGCTCCAGTGAGACGTTCTTATCGCGAACTTGATCAACAATCGAGTCAAGCCTTGCGGTTATCTGGTCAAAGCTTTGATATTCAGACGTATCGATTTTTGCCATGGCTACTCTGCATCTTCCACAGAGCTTACTGGCTCTTCTTCAGAATTGTCCTGTTCAGCAGACTGCTTATGACACAGAGAATAAATATCTTCTCCAGCCTCAATATCGTCAACAATACGGCCGAGAACACCGTTAATAAAACGAGGAGAATCGTCACCACAATAGGCGCGAGCAAGGTCAACTACCTCGTTAATAGCAACAGCAACGTCAACCTCTGGAACCTCCAGAATCTCGTAGAGAGAAATTCTTAGAAGATTGCGGTCAACAGAAGGCATGCGATCAATTGCCCAGTCTTTTGAGTAAGCAGCAATAATGTCATCAAGATCATCTCTGATGCTATCTGCTCCAACTGCCAGTGACTGCGCATACTCGTCAAGAGGTCCCTCGGAGAGTGTGTAGTCTCCGTCGAGGACCTCAAGAACGCTGCGATTAGTGGCTTCAGCCTGGAACAAAAGCTGTAGTGCTTGGCTACGGGCGCGGGTACGTCCAAAAAACTTAACGCTCAAGCCTACTCCTTAGGAAAAACAAGGCTGTCAATGTAAACATCAACGGAAGCAATACTGACGCCAATCTGCTCATTTACGGCAGTTGCTACAGCAAGTCTTACCTCTGAAGCAAGCTTTGTAAAAGGATAGCCGTAGAAAACGGTAAGGTGAACTCCAAGATGAAGCTGACCGTTCTCTACGCCTGCCTCAACAGCCTTCTCTGGTGCAAGACTTCTGCTGGTAAAAACGTTAATAAGGTTGGATGCCAGTGTATCGTTTCCGCCAACGGAGGCAACACCTTCAACACTTCCAGCTGCGCCGGAGACAACCGTTGAAATTACATCTTTTGAGATGCCGATGCCTGCTATACGAAGCTCTGTTTCAGCCATGTCTACCCCCTAAAAAAGACAAACTGTCTTTGAAATAATTACTCAATACCTGTTGGGCGCTTATACACCCAAAGCATATGCATTAAACGCGAGAAACAAACTTGCCGTCGCGGGTGTCAACCTTAATGCGCTCGCCCTGGTTCAGATACATTGGAACCTGAAGCGTTGCACCAGTCTCAATAGTTGCTGGCTTGGTACCGCCCTGAACGGTGTCACCCTTGAAGCCTGGGTCAGTCTCAGTGATCTCTGCCTCAATGAACATTGGAGGCTCAACACCAAGAAGCTCAGTGTCTGCATAGAGAAGCTGTGCGTTATCGTTCTCCTTGAACCAGACGCTCTTCTCGCCAATGAAATCAGCAGGGACAGCTACCTGATCGTAAGTCTCGTTGTCCATGAAGTAGAAGGACTCACCGTCGTTGTAGAGGTACTGCATCTCTTTGGTGAGCAGAAGAACGTTCTCAAACTTGGTACCAGCGTTGCAGGTCTGATCAATAACGCGGCCAGAGCGAAGGTCACGAATCTTATAGCGGACAAAAGCGCCGCCCTTACCTGGCTTTACGTGCTGGAACTCAACGATGGTGTAGTACTTATCGTTAATCTTAAGGCCAAGGCCGTTCTTGAAATCTGCGGTGCTGATAGTTGCCACGTCTAACTCTTTTCACTCGATAAAGTCGCGAGAAGAACGTGAATTTTCAAACTACCCGCGACACGTATATGCATGTTGGATTTTATCAGTTTCACGCCTTCCGTGCTGGCGGCTCTTGTGAAAATGCAAAATTTGCTTACTTCTTTTTAATAAAACTCTCTTTAATAAGGCGAGGAAGCTGTGGAATTGCCATAAGTCCGTGCTTAAAGACAAACCAGAAGTTTGGAGAACGCACGAGTTTCTCCTCACCTATATAGGCGCGAATTGCCCTCAGTGTTGCTTTATTGTCTCGCGTAGAAAACGAGTAGTTGCCATTGCTTTTAGTAAAAATAGCAAAGCGAGAAATGCTTTTGGTTCGTCCCATAACCGAAGCTGCCACATGATCTATCTGGTCCCAGGGAATCTGAATGTAATCTTCAGGATTTTTTTGGTTGTAGAACTCAAAGGCCTTATTGCCAATAAGGATATCGCCATACGTAGCAAGCCCATGAAATGACGTTGCCTTTGCGGTGAAATCAACCGTGCTGTTTTGAGACTGAGCCATACAATCCTTTCAAAAATGGGTCGCACCCATTATAGAGCGCGACCCATATTCGTGCGACTTTAAGTACTAGAGCGTACTCTTACTCATTACATAAAGCCAAGGAGTCGTCCAACAATACCAACGGCAAAGAGAGCCAGGATGATGGCAATTGGAGAAACCTTCTTCTTAAGCAGTGAGCAGCAAAGCAGTGTCAGACCAACAGCGGCAAGTCCAGGAATGAGCGAATCAAGGTTGGACTGAAGTGTAGTTACCTTCACTGGGTCAAGACCGTTTGGTCCAAGCGCAGAGTAGAGCTTTAATGCTTGATACATTCCGTCTACTCCTGAAGGAAGGCTAGTCCAGTCAATGTAGGCGCCTGCCTGCTGAGGAATGGTAGAAACAACTGGGGTAAATGAAATTGAAACCCAGCGCTGTACCAGGGCGCCAATGATAAACATACCAAGAATAGAAGCGCCCTCAGTAATCTTGCCCAGCATGCCGCCAGAAAGATCGGAAGAAATTGAAGCGCCTGCCTTGTAGCCAAACTCCTGGGTGTACCACAGGAAGATAAGGCGAATGACGTTCCACAAAACAAAGAAGAGAATGGGGCCAAGAGCGGAGCCACCAAGAGCAATAGATGCACCAAGTGCTCCAAGAATTGGACGGACGGTAAACCAGAAGACTGGATCACCAACACCGGCCAGAGGACCCATCATACCAACCTTAACGCCCTGAATTGCAACGTCATCAATAGGCTCACCGTTAGCGCGGCCCTCCTCCAGTGCAAGGGTTACGCCCATGACTGGTGCAGAAACGTAAGGGTGAGTATTGTAGAACTCAAGGTGACGCTTAAGAGCGGCTACCTGATCTTCTTTGTTTGGATAAAGCTTTTTGATGGCTGGAATCATTGAGAATGCCCAACCACCGTTCTGCATACGCTCGTAGTTCCAAGAACCCTGAAGGAACTGATGACGAAGAGCAACAGACATGCGGTCTTTCTTAGAAAGCTGAATCTTATTCTCCATTAGTTTCACGCTCCTTCAGAATTAGTAGTTGTCAATAATATCGCCGAGCGGATCACCAGATCCGCCACCTGCGCCGCCACCCTGCTTAGCAAGGTCTTTAAGACCAATGTAGAGAATAGCAAGGCAAACACCAATAACACCAAGAGCAATAAGAGTGAGCTGGTTAATAGCAGCAAAGACAAAGCCAAGTGCAAAGAATGGCCAAACCTCACGAGTAGCCATCATGTTGATAACCATTGCATAACCAACAGCAGCAACCATGCCGCCGCCAACTGCCATACCGCCAGTGAGCCACTTAGGCATTGCGTTTAGAGCATCAGTGACAATAGCTGGGTCAATGAAGCAAAGAGCAGCTGCAGGAACAGCAATACGAGCACCCTGCATGAAGATAGCTACAATGTGCCAACGCTCGATTGCAGCAAAATCGCCCTTCTCGGCAGCTGCGTCCATTGCGTGGACAATACCAGTTGCAATAGTACGAGCAATCATGGTGAGGAACAGGCCTGCTACGGACAAAGGAATTGCAAGTGCAATAGAGGTGTTAATAGCAGCGGTGGTGTCAGTGTCTCCGCCGTTAAGTGCCAAAACCATAATGATTGCAGATGCGACAGATGCCAAAGCTGCGTCTGGTGCAACTGCAGCTCCGATGTTTGCCCAACCAAGAGCAATCATCTGAAGAGAACCGCCGAGGATAATTCCCTCAGCAGGGTGACCAGTCACAAGGCCAATCAGTGAGCAAGCAACCAGGGGCTGGTGGAACTCCCACTGGTCAAGAATACCTTCCATGCCAGCGAGAAGAGCAACAATTACGACAAGCAGTATTGTGATAGGTGTCATTTCTACCTCCTTCTAGTTACTTACGGGCGCCAAGCTCAGACTTAGCTTTTTTAAGCATTGCCTCAAAGTTCTCTGCGCTGTCTGCAGGAACCTTACGAACATCAAACGTTGTACCGCACTCGCGGATGGCCTCAAGGGTCTTTACGTCGTCCTCATCCATAGCAACTGCGTTGGTAACAACAACTTTGCCAACAGAGTGAGCCATAGAACCAAGGTTTGCTTCCTTGATTTCTACGCCACCCTCAATTGCGCGAAGCATATCTTGAGGAGTCTCAAACAGAAGCATTGCCTTGGTATTGCCAAAACGAGTGTCGTGAGCAATCTCAATAATCTTCTTAATAGGAACAACGTGGACATGTACTCCTGGAGGAGCTGCCTGAACAATCATGGTCTTGCGGAGCTCATCTTGAGCAACACCATCAGAGCAGACAATAATGCGATCTGGCTTGGTCATCTTTGTCCACGTAGTTGCAACCTGACCATGCAGAAGACGGGTATCAATACGAGCAAGAACAATCTTAAGCTTGCCATCACCAATAACGGTACCTGCAGGAATTGCTCCCTGAGGTGCTGCAGGAGCGGCAGGAACATCAGTAGGTGTTGCCTCTTGTGGCTCAAGCTCTTCTGGCTTAATCTTCACGCCCATACGAGCTTCAGAGTAAATCTCTTTTGCTACCTCGGTGGCAGTGTCCACGCCAAGGCGAGAGCCATATGCCGCAATAAGCATTGGGAGGTTAAGACCAGTAACAGCAACCCAATCCTCTTTACCCTCTTCCTCAAGAACACGAGAAATCTGGTTAAAGGGGGTGCCACCCCATAGGTCAACCAAGAACAAAACGTGCTCTTGATCTTCAAGCGTGGCAATTGCGTCGAGAATCTTCTGATGCAGGTCATCTGGGCCCATATCAGGAGTAAGCGTTACAGCTACAACGCCTTCCTGTGGTCCAAAAATCATGCTGCCAGAATCTTTAATACCCTCGGCAAATTTGCCATGGCTGGCTAGAACGATACTAACCACTTCTACCTCCTTCTTTTCCACCTAATAAAACAAATGAAACTGTAAACATAACAATGAAAATAACATTTACTTTTCTGATTTTATTACATATATCTGAAGCGTGTCTTCACTAACCTAACTCTTTTTAAATTTTTAGGTTTTATAAGCTAATTTTTAGGCGAGAAGGTCTTCTCGCCCTAGGAGATACGGTAAAAAAATACGGCCAGAAACCCAAAGCTTCTGGCCGTAAGAATTCTGTATATCGCGTCTAGTTAGCAGCCAACAGACACAAGGTCGTGTGTGGACTGAGTAAAGACATCGTAGCCGTCCTCAGTAACAACGCCAAAGTCCTCAAGGCGAATACCAAACTTACCAGGCAGGTAAATGCCAGGCTCATCGGTAACAACAGAACCTGCTGCAATAACCTTGTTCCAACGAGGGTTGAAGAATGGGCGCTCGTGAATCTCAACGCCAACACCGTGGCCAAGGCCGTGGCCAAAGTACTCACCGTAGCCAGCCTCAGAGATAACCTTAACTGCAAGGTTATGAATATCAGAACCAGTTACACCTGCATGAATAGCTGCTGCGCAAGTTTCGTTTGCCTTGCGGACAACGTCAAAGACATGCTGCTGCTCCTCGGAAGGTGCGCCAACAACAACAGTACGGGTCATATCTGAGTGGTAATCCAGATAACCTGCGCCATAGTCCATAACAATCATGTCACCTGTCTGAACTACGCGCTCACCTGGCTGTGCGTGAGGATTAGCACCATTAGGACCAGAAGCAATGATGGAATCAAAGGACAGAGCATCTGCGCCGTTGGAGAGCATGTAGTTCTCAAGCTCTGCGCGGATCTGCTGCTCAGTGAGGCCTGGCTTGATGTACTCGCAGATGTGGAGGAACGCCTTGTCAGTAATTGACTGAGCATGCTTCATAAGCTCAATCTCAGCTGGGTCTTTAACAATACGCAGCTCAGCAATATCACCATGCATGCGTGGAAGCAAAGCAGCAACAGAACGATCACGTAATGCCTGCTCAAGACCATCAAAGAACGCAAGATCAACGGTGTCCTCAATAGCAACTACGCGAGCACGAGCCTCAGCAATATGAGCGGCAACCCACTCGGTAGGAGTAGTGACTTCCTGGTCAAACTTCCATGGAGAATCAGCACCAAGGCGCTCCAGGAATGTGTTGTAGTAGCGAGAGTCAGTGTGCATGAAGAGCTCATCCTGCGTAATAAATGCAGTATGTGCCTGCTCAAAGTCAAAGGTACGCTCAGCGTCAGTCAACCAACGAAGGTCTGGGTTGTGACGTAGAACAACAGCGTCGTAACCCCTCTGAGCCATTACCTCGCGAAAGCGCGCAACGCGCTTTGCTGCTGCCTGTAAATCTGCCATTTCAAATCCCTTCTCGAGATGTTTACAACAAAGAGTTGCACCTTGTGGAGTCGCCTCAGCAAACAGGCTCCTTACTGCAAGATGCGGCACTTTAATGCGAAGCGTGAGCCTCACACCAAGCGCGGGCATGTTCGGCGAGAAGTTCCTCGTCGACTGAAGCTAATCTTACCCTTCCAATAGACATTGGAATCGGCAACATAAAACGATTAGTAGAACGGAAACATTCCTGTTTGAGAGCTTCGATAAGCTGCTCAGAAGTGATGTCACAGGTGACAAAACCAATATTCAAGCGCTCAAGAATCTCGTCTTGAGCAAGCATATCGTCAAAAGAAAGCGACTCTTTAGCTACTGCAATTCTTGCCGAGAAGCGTAGTGCGTCTGCATAAAGTGCAGAAAGAGGCTGATCAGCTGGGATGAGCGGACGAAGTGCCTCCACAAAAACCCAGCCGTAAGGAACAGACTGCTGAATAGCAATAGCGGAAGAATCAGAAAGACGGCCACGAGTCTTAGTAGATTCTGCCAGCTGCTCTGCAACTATATCGGCAACTCCAGAGGAGAGGTTATCTGCCCTATCCCAAATACGGCCAAACTCCGCCTCGTTATCAGACATAGCTGTTGCAACCATGCATACCTGGGCAACCTTAGCGTTGTCATCGCAAAGATCCATAACCTCAAGATCTGCAAAGCAGAAACGAGCACAAGGCTTAGTGGTAACAAGACGCTGATGTTCAGCGTCAGTATCAAGCGCGCGAGGAGTAATAGACGAGACAATAACTGCTGCTAAATCAAGCGGAACAGTAGCAAGGGAGACTCCCCCACACCACTTGTTTGCCACGTGGTTGGCAAGAGAAATGATGCCCTCGTGGCCCACGGCAACTACTAAATCATCAGCTGTCAGGTGCATTTCTGCCAGAGCAGACAATACCTGTGCCTCAGTTGCCACGGTAGTTGCTGCCTTGCCATCTTCTACAGCTACACGTGTGACGAGAAAACCAATGGTGGTGAGGTCTCTACGCAGAAGCTCAGCAAGGTCTTCGTCTGCCTGATTGCTGACAAGAAAAGCACAGCGATGAGGCCTTCCTACTGCGGTTTTGAGCTCAGTACCAAAGTTTGAAAGAACACCTGCACCAGAACGAAGTGCAATAGAGCCACCAGGAATAGAAACCCACTGTTTAATCTGAACAGGTGGCAATTCCTCTTCAAGCTCAGCCTGGACATTGTCACTCATAGAAGACCTCTTTCCCAAAGCAGCTTGCCAGAATCAATGGCTACCTGCTCAAATGTTTTCTCGCGAATATCAATTGTAATATCAGCAGCGGCCTCATAACGTGGACGCAGGCGTCTATAGAGCTGAGTAGCGTTTTCAAAGCTTCCCAGATCAGGACGCCTATCAGTGCGCTGAATTTGGCGAAGCGAGTCAGAAAGATCGCCGTCGAGAAACACAATGACTCCCATCTCACGCATAAGCGCAAGATTGACGTCCTTCTCGACAATTCCACCGCCGCAGCTTACGAGCAGTGACTTCTTAGACTTAAGCGTGTGTAAAACCTCAGTTTCTGCCTGCCTAAAAAGCTCTTCACCGTCATCTTCGTAGATTTCTGCCAGTGATTTACCTGCTATACGCTCTGCTAGGCGATCGGTGTCAACATAACGGCGGTGAAACAGCTCGCCCAAATTACGTGCGAGTGTAGACTTTCCGGCACCCAGAAAGCCTACAAAAAAGATATGATCACAGCCCTCATGTACAACGTATCTTGAATCGCGAAGCTCCATACTCCTCCAGCCTTTCAAGATGATTCTATCATCGAGTTGGAGCAAGTAAACTAAAGCCGTCTTGTTATGACGTAAAAGTTACATTTTTTAAAATGCGGCGCTCTACGTGACGAATGATATTGGTGTACCAAAGATCCTCGGTAGACTGCGGCTTTACCAAAATAGTTGAAACGCCAGCCAAATTACCTGCAATAACATCGGTAAAAATCTGGTCTCCCACCATCACGGTTTGCTCTTTAGTTGCCGAGAAACGCTTCATAGCAGCAGTTAGCGCGCGAGGAAGCGGCTTACACGCAAAGCCTTCTCCTTCAATTCCCAGCTCGTGAGCGCTACGCTGGACCTCATTGAGGTGAATGTTATTGGAGATGAGACAGAGCGTTAATCCTGCCGCATGAGCCTTCTCAAACCAAGCAGAAACCTCTGGCGGCACCATCTTAGTGTCTCGGGGCACACAGGTATTATCGCGATCTAAGAGCACAAGTTTAATCCCCTGCTGAACCAAATCCTCTATTGAGATGTATTCAACAGCAGAAACGTATTGTGTTGCTTTGATTAAACTCATGCCACACCAGCTATTGCTTACTTGCGGCTTCACGCTCGCGTGCGTTTTCAATAGCCTGCTGATGCTCGTCGTACGTCTCTGAGAAGACGTGCTCATCCGAAGTAATCCAGAAGTAGTAATAATTAGTTGCTGCTGGATCCATAGCCGCCTTAATAGAGGCATAACCTGGGGAGCAAATAGGCGTAGGAGTCAAACCCTTAAACGCATAGGTGTTGTATGGGTCGCTTGTCATTGAGCTGAGCTCTTCTGCAGTAGCTTCCCTACCCAGAGAATAAGCAAGGGTAGCGTCACTTTGCAGATACATATCATCGTACAGGCGGTTGTAGAAGACAGATGCAACCTTAGGACGGTCATCATCAGTCAGGGCTTCTCGCTCAATAATCGATGCCATGATAATGATTTGCTCGTTAGTAAGATTCAAGTTGTAACGCTTATTGAGCGTAATGCGAGCAGCGTCCAGGTTAAGATCAGCTGTCTCTGTCTCAAACTGATCAAGCATGGCACGGATGACCGTATCGGCAGTCACATTGCTTTCTGTAAAGGTATAGGTCTTGGGGAACAAGTAGCCCTCAAGAGAATCATTAGCATCTACCGCACCAGCAAGGAACGGATAGTCAGCAACATAATTGGATGCTTTTGCCTGATTCAAGAAATCATCGCGAGAAATACCAAAGTAGTCCTGAACCAAATCAGCAACCTGAGAAACGGTATAACCCTCTGGTACGACAAAGCCACTACCAGGAGCATTAGGGCCAGAAATAAGCAGATGAACGATGTCTGCTGGCTTGGTGCCAGTGGTAATAACATAGATACCGCTCTTGATTTTCTGCTCAGCATCCTGACGCTTTACCTGGTTTAAAAACTCGCTCTTAGTAGCAATAATTTTGTTCTCAAAAAGAATCTTTGCGACTTCCTGCGCACCAGCACCATCTGGAATAGTAACGGTAACTTGCTGACCTGCGGTAATTTCTTGTGTATCGGAATTAGCACGAGAAAGCTCTGGAAGCGCTACTTTCCATACAAAGATGCCAAGGGCCGCAACCATAATAAAAGCGATAAGTGCCGCAAAAATACGAGAACGCTTTGAAGCCTTCTTATCTCTATGCTTTACCTGCTTGTTCTTTGCCATATGAGTGACTTGAGCGCTTCTTGAAGAAAGCTTGCCACCGGTAAGTGCAGGCAGCGATCCTGTAGCCTCAACTGAAGGCTGCGTGATCTGTTCCTGCTGAGCCTGCTCTTCCTGAGCCTGTCCTTCTGGTACAGGAGAAGAAAAATGTGCGCCCTGACGACGCGGAGAAGAACCATTTGATAGGGTGGGCATTTAGTCTCCCTTATTCATCTGTGCATCAAGCCATGATTGCAAAAAGAGCGAGGCAGCAACCATGTCAACTTTTCCACGCATGGCTTTTTCAGATAAACCTTGCGCTCGAAGAATCTTCTTTGCTTCCGCAGAAGAAAGTCTTTCGTCAGTAAATTCTAATGGAAGTTGGCAGTTCTTCGCAATTTGCTCAGCTTGAGCGGTAATTTTTTGGGCCTGTGGTCCATCTTCGCCGGCGAGCGTTTTAGGACGACCACATAAAAGCAGCTCTGGCTCCCAATCTTCAAGCACAGCTTTAAACGTGCGTGCATGTGAGAGTACCTCTTGCGCAGGTAGCACGCAAACAGGTGACGCAATAGCACCATCGGGGTCACTTACAGCAACCCCGATGCGAACTTCACCAATATCTAAAGCTAAAACGCGCAAACGTTACGCACCAAGCTTTGTTCTTGCAGCCTCAAGCGCTGCGTCAATTCCTGCAGCATTTGAACCGCCTGCCTGCGCCATTGCTGGCTTACCGCCACCACGGCCACCAACAAGCTCTGCAATCTCTTTGACAATGTCTCCTGCCGAGAAGCCCGCTGCAACTGCAGAATCAGTGGCACCTGCAAGCAGGGAAACCTTACCGTCAGCGGTTGCGGATGCAATGACGCAAGCAACAGGCTGGCCGTCAGATGCATCGCGGATGCCGTCCCATGCGGAGCGGAGTTCTTTGCCAGAAAGGCCCTCAAGCTTAGCAATTACACAGCTATAGCCATTAAGCTGAACAGCAGACTTAAGTGCTTCTGCTACCTGATTGCTACCTGCTCCAGTTAGAGCAGCCTCAAGCTTATGGTTTGCAGTGCGAAGATCTTGCTGCAGCTGCTCAACGCGGTCTGCAACAGCAGAAGGACGAATCTTCAGAGCTGCGGCAACCTCATCAAGCTGAGCCAGGCGCTCATCAACGTACTCGATAGCGCCCATAGAAGTTACAGCCTCAATACGCCTTGAGTTAGAACCAACGGAGCTCTCAGAAATAATCTTAAAGAGGCCAAGGTCTGCTGTGTTGCGTGCGTGAGTACCACCACAGAGCTCACGAGAGAATGGAGCGTCTTCTGCACCAGCAGAGACAACGCGTACGACATCACCGTACTTCTCGCCAAAGAGTGCAACAGCACCAGCAGCCTTTGCATCCTCGATGCTCATAATCTGAGTAACAACAGGCTTAGCAGCAAAGATTTCTGCGTTTACCATGCCCTCAATGCGATCAAGCTCATCTTTGGTAAGAGCCTCAAAGTGCGTAAAGTCAAAGCGCATACGATCTGGAGCAACAAGAGAACCAGCCTGGTTCACGTGGTCACCCAAAACCTTCTTAAGTGCAGCGTCAAGCAGGTGAGTTGCGGTGTGGTTGCGGCGGATTAGCTCACGACGGCCGGCATCAATGGTTGCGGTGACTGAATCACCAACAGAGATGGTGCCCTCCTCTACCACGCCAACGTGGGACTCAAGGCCGCCGTCACGGTGCTTGGTATCAGTGACGTGAACGTAGAGACCAGAAGCTGTCAGCTTGCCGGTATCACCAACCTGGCCGCCCATCTCTGCATAGAATGGCGTGCGGTCAAGTACAACCTCAACCTCAGAGCCAGCAGAAGCGGACTCAACCTCCTGTCCATCCTGAACAAGAGCAACAACACGAACGCCGGAGAGCTCGTTGTTGTCGTAGCCGTCAAAGACGGTCTCATCAAGGCGGTCAGAGAGTGCAACCCAAATGCTCTGAGCGTTACCCCAGGCATCGCGGTTAGCAGACTTACGAGCGCGCTCACGCTGCTCAGTCATTGCAGCATCAAAGGCGTCCATGTCAACAACGTGACCTGCATTTGCAGCAATCTCACGAGTAAGATCAATAGGGAATCCGTAGGTATCGTGCAGAAGGAAGGCAACTTCACCGGAAAGCTGTGCACCGTCCTCAAGCTGCTCAAGCTCTGCAGTGAGCTTGGACTCGCCTGCGTCAAGCGTAGCGCCAAAGCGCTCCTCTTCTGCAGTCAGAATGCCGTCGATAAGAGCGCTCTTCTCGACAAGCTCTGGGTATTCTGCGCCAAGCAGAACAGCAACCTCGTGAGCGTACTCTGCCATAAAGGTGCCCTGAATGCCCAGTAAGCGGCCGTGGTAGACAGCGCGACGAAGCAGGCGGCGAAGAATGTAGCTTCTACCCTCATTACCAGGAAGAATGCCGTCACCAATCATAAAGGTAATTGCACGAGAGTGGTCTGCAAGGATACGCAGGCTGCGGTCAATCTCATCAGTTGAGTGATACTTCTTACCAGAGAGTTTCTCGCCCAAAGAGATGAGGGTACGCATGATGTCACCCTCGTAATTGGTGCCCTCATGCTGCATGATAGCTGCAATACGCTCAAGGCCCATGCCAGTATCGATGTTGCGATGAGGAAGCTCAGGCAGAGAACCATCTTCCTGGCGATCAAACTGAGTAAAGACGAGGTTCCAGAACTCAAGGTAACGGTCACCGTCGTCTCCAGGAGCCTCTCCCTCAAACTCAGGACCCTGGTCAAAGTAAATCTCAGAGCAAGGACCACAAGGACCAGTTGGACCAGCTGCCCAGAAGTTGTCCTCCTCGCCCAGACGGGTGATGTGATCTTCTGCTACGCCAAGAGACTTCCAGATCTCAATTGCCTCATCGTCGTCAGTAAAAACAGTAAAGTACAGGCGGTCAAGAGGCAGGCCAAGATGCTCTGGAGAAGAAATAAACTCCATTGCCCAGGTGCATGCATCGCGCTTGGTGTAACCACCAAAGGAGAAGTTACCCAGCATCTCAAAGAATGAGAGGTGGCGGGAGTCGCCAATGTTGTCAATATCGTTAGTACGAAGACACTTCTGGCAGGAAGTTGCGCCAATCTCCTTCATAGTCTTGATGCCCTGGTAATACTCCTTGAACTGGTTCATGCCAGCATTAGCAAGAAGCAGCGAAGGATCAGAAGGCACCAGAGATGAAGAAGGATAGCGCTTGCAACCCTTGCTCTCAAAGAAGCTTAGGAAGTCTTCGCGAATCTCTGCTGTTGTCATTGTTTTATAGTCAGCCATAAAGTACTTCTCCGTATTCAAATAACTACTCTTTTGTACTGTCTGAGTCTACCGCATCTGACGATGGTTTATCTGGTTCCTTAGTAACTTCTTGAGTATTCCTAAAAAGTAACTGAGAAAAATCATGTCCAAGAATCTTGGGCGCGGGAGCTGAAGACTTGCTGCGCACATGAGCTGTAGTGTCTTGATCAACAAGACGCGACTCCTCAAAGAACTTCGGATCGTCCAGAGCGTCATATTCTGGAAGGATGGCGCCTGTCTCATCCACATACTGGGTAGAGTTAAAAAGCGCGCCATTTGGCGAGACGATCTGTCTGCCCGAATACTTCTCAAAGAAGTACACAAAGATGCCCCTCAGTGCTGCTGTCAAAGGTATGGCAAGAATAGTTCCAACTACTCCGCCAAGAGCGCTGCCAATGACAATACCAACGAGCGAAAGACCCGGGTGAACTTTAACGCTAGTTGCCATAACCAAAGGTGAAAGCACGTTATCAACAACGTTTTGTGCAACCATCAAGATAACGATAGTCCATACGGTCATGACAGGGTCTACCAAGATGCTCAAAATAAGAGCAATACCTGCCGAGAAAACCGGTCCAACTACAGGAATAATATGGAAGATTCCTGTAACCATGCCAATAAGAGCGGCATAAGGGTTGCCTAAAATAAGGCAACCAAAGTACACAAGAATGCCATTAACCGCAGAGGTAATGATAGTTCCACGCATATATCCACTGGTAGATCTACTTAAGATTGCAAGAATAAGTCTGAATTCATTCTCTTTTTGAGGACCAGCAATAATAGCCATCTCACGGACAATAACTGGATAATCTTTAGCCAACCAATAGGCAAGCACTAGGCCTAAGAAAAAGACCATGAGTTGGTTTGCCATAGAAGAGATGTTGCCTAAAGCAGATGTGGAAAGCCAACTCAAAATACCAGAAGCAACTGATATTCCAATACTTGATGCCTGTTCAATTGCAAGTTCTACTGTCTGTCTAACAGCAGGGTTACTTTGAGTGTCAAAGTTCTGCCAAAACTCCCTTGCCATTGCTCCTATCTGACTTGCATACGAAGGAGCGTTTCTGAGTAGCGTAGTGAGCTCAAATACCAATGGCTGCGCAATCAAAATCAAAAATCCTACCAGCACAATGAGCGTAAGAACAAGCGCGATAAGAGCGGAAATACCACGTGGCACTCCCCTGTCTTCAAGCCAATTAGTAACAGGGCTACAGACAAACGCAACAATTGCGCCAATTGCGAGCAGCTCAACAGCCTGTCCCAGGATGCCAAGAACATACAGTGCAAGTGCAAACAATGCAGCCAGACCAATGACTGTCCACACCATTAAGCCACGTTGTTTCCATTTTTGAGCTGAATCGGAGAAGTTTTGATGCTTTTGATCCATTAACGGTTCACGCTTTCTGGGTCAATCTTTTCTTGGATACGCTTTAAGGTGCGACGAAGCAGCCTTGAAACCTGTACCTGAGAGATATTAAGTTTCTCCGCGATTTCTACCTGAGTAAGACCTTCAACAAAACGCATACGAATAATCTCTTGCTCTCGTGGCGAGAAGTCTCTAATGGCCTCTTCAAGAACAATGCGGTCATCAGAACCAGCAAGATCCTCATCTTCGGTCACATACTGGTCAATGATTGAAGGAGTCTCGTCGCCATCAGCGCCAGAGCCGCCTCCCTCAAGAGGAACAGAGCTATAAGCGCTAGAAGACTCCATAGCCTCAAGAACCTCTTCAACGTTAGTATCAAGGCGCTGGGCGATCTCTTCAATTGAAGGGCTTCTTTGCAGCTCTTTAGTCAAATCATCAGTGACCTGATTAATCTTGGAAGAAAGTTCCTGCAAACGACGAGGAACACGTACTGACCAGCCTTTGTCGCGGAAGTGACGCTTGATTTCTCCCATGATGGTTGGCGTTGCATATGTTGTAAATTCAAGACCACGATCAGGCTCAAACCTATCAATTGCCTTGATAAGTCCAATGGTTCCCACCTGAATCAAATCATCAAGAGGTTCTCCACGGTTTTTAAACTTGGAGGCCAAAAAGCGCACGAGGTTTAAGTGACTCACGATAAGCTGGTCTCTTATCTCAGGGTCTTTTGTTTCTTTATATTGGGCAAAGAGCTTTCGGGTTCTATCTTTATCCCAGGCCGGGGGACCTTTAGAAGCACGGCGAGCAGCTCTTCTTGCGGCTTTCTGCTCTTCTGCAGATGCCTGTACTGCCTCGTTTGCTTCAGGTTTAGGCATGTGCACCGCCAGAAATCTTTACAAGATGAAGTGTATAACCGTCATCGCTAAGCGCAAACTCATCACAAATAGCGGAGAGCAATAGCTCTACAAGCTCTAGTGGCTGAGAATTATCTTCCTCAGACTCAACTGGGTCCTCATCACCCAAGTCAAAATCAATAACCATAGTATTGTCTTCGAGGATAAACGTAATATCTACAGAGTCTTTCTGAGTGCCGCACGCAAAGACAAAGCCCTCTTCTGCGGCCATTTTGACATCTTCAAGCTCATCAACGTTCATCTTGCACAAAACAGCAAGATTAGCAGCCATCATTCTGACGGAGCGAGCAAATGTTGGATCTGCTGGAGCGGAAAGCTCAACAATTTTTTGTGCCATTACAATCTACTCCTCAGACTTCTGAGAAGACTCAGAACCGTACTCAATATAGAACTGCTCAGTGCGAGCTGGTTTAGAATGCTTTGTCTTGTCCTGAGAAAGCAGAGGAAGCTCCTCAAGATACTCTTGAGCACGCTGTGCACTCTGTTGTGCGGAAGCAGTCGCACCGCTCAAGCGAGCCTGAGCTACCTCAGCAAGCTTGGAAGGATTCAAAGATCCACCAAGACCAGTTCCCAGCTTTGAAACAGACTCAACAACGCCTGTTACCGCATCGCTTGCAGCCTTGCTGACAGTTGCAGTTACGGCTGATGCAGCACCTGAAACAGTTGCTACATCACCAAGAACTACGTTTAGGCTCTCAAGAGAAGTGTTAGCATTCTCTGCAGCCTCATCAACCTTCTGCATGAGTGCAGGTAGCTGCTTGATAGTTGGATCAAGTTCATCAACCATGCCATCAATCTTTGAAATAACAGGCTGAATCTGTTCAATGGTATTGTTGGCTGAGAGTGTAATCTCAGTAATTGACCTTCTTGTTGTTCTTAGGGTCAGAGCAACCTCGACAATGGCCCAAACACCAACTACGGCTAAGACTATAAGGGCAATCTGTAGGTAATCCATCTATGCCATCCCTCAAAGCTAACGGTTACAGTTCTTTCTATTCTACCCGAGGGGCGTCCTCTTAATGCTCCCACTTAGGTAATTCAAAATCCTAGACTTCCTCGTGACGATCACGCTCTGTAGCTGCAATTCTCCACGCTTCCCAACCTCTTGGAGATGGCGAGAAGAACGCACCACGTTCAAGTCCTTCTGGAAGATAACGCTGTTCAATCCATCCCCCAGGATAATTGTGAGGATAGAGGTAATTGCCATACTCTTCAGAACCAGGGCGCGTGCGATCCCTTAAGTAACTTGGAACTTCTCGCCTTGGACCTGTTCTTACCTCATGGAGGGCGGCATCAATACCTGCTTCTGCAGCATTAGATTTTGGTGCCAGTGCCATATAAATAACCGCCTGCGCAAGGTTAATTCTGCACTCAGGGTATCCAATGACCTCGGCTGACCTAAACGCTGCATGTGCAATGAGCAACGCCTGAGGATCGGCATTGCCAATATCCTCTGAGGCCAAAATCATAATGCGTCGAGCAATAAATTTAGGATCCTCACCTGCATCAATCATGCGCGCAAGCCAATACAGTGCCGCATCTGGGTCTGAGCCTCGCATAGACTTAATAAACGCAGAGATAATGTCATAGTGCATATCTCCTGCTTTATCGTAGGGAAGTCCGCGGCGAGGATTTGTCTCAAGAACGTTCTGCTTGGTGATAACAAGCGGCTCAGATGCTTTGTTGTCAGCAGATTCTGGAACATCAACCATCTGAGAGGCAAGCTCAAGTGAAGTTAGGGCTGCACGGCCATCTCCGCCTGCAAGCGTCACAATCTCTTTACGAGCGGCTTCATCCAGGACAAATGCGCCTGCTAGACCATCTTCTGACTCAAGTGCTCGCTGAATGAGCTCATCGGTTGCCTCATCTGACAATGCATGCAGCTCTACTACACGAGAGCGAGAAATCAGAGCGCTGTTAACCTCAAAGTAGGGGTTTTCTGTAGTAGCCCCAATAAGTACAACTATTCTGTCTTCTACTGCATGAAGCAAGGCATCTTGCTGAGAGCGCGTAAAACGATGAATCTCATCAATGAACAAAATAGTTCTTCTACCTGCTGTTAAAAGCCTTGATTCTGCGGCCTCAATCTCTCTGCGAAGATCTTTAACAGTTCCCGTAATTGCAGATACTTCTACAAATTCTGCGTGCGTTGTATGAGCAATAATACGCGCAAGCGTGGTCTTTCCAGTGCCAGCTGGACCATACAGCAAAACGGACGAGAGCGTATCGTGCTCAATAGCTTTACGCAGCCAAGAGCCATGACCAACCGCATCTTCCTGACCCACGTATCCATCAAGCGTGGTAGGACGCATACGGGCAGCAAGTGGTGCATTAGCTTTTTTAGCGGCACGTTCCATGCCAGAAAATAAAGTATCCATGCAGTTATTTTACCCCGTCTCAAACATAAAAGCTTGGCGAGAAACCTGCTTAACACAAATGCTCTTTGCGAACCCGTTTGTCACACCGTGACTGAGTGGTAACCCTTACGCGCGTACTCCTTCTGCAAAGTAGCTCCTCTTTGGAAAGAGCTCCTGAGCTTCTGGGAAGAGCGCTTCGCAGGTAGCTACAAAGTAGTCATCAGTCATTGCAGAAATAAAATCAACAACAGTACGATGCACGTCACTCTTCCAGTCATAGGTATGGCCATACCTAGAAAGGTGCCTACTCACCGGCTCAATATGATGCTTAAAGATTGCAAGGCTCTGATCGCCAGATTTAAGCGAAGATAATTCGTACTCATACAATTTCTCAAACAGGCGCTTAATGTCTTCAGAGAAATCACCATTGGCTTCTGATGCACCATAAATCTTCTGGTAATTCTCGCGCTTTGCTCGCTTCATCTCTTTAAACGCCTCTTCTGAAAGAGAAATCTGAGGCTTACCAAAGCTATTCTGAACAATGTCTGCAACAAAAGCAGAGGTAGCCCATGCGTTATAAGCACCACCAAGACCGTCATCAAACGTTTCTTCTGTAGCAGCGCCCGCACGAAGCGCATCCTGTCTATCTTTTCCAACATACGCAATAATGTCAGAGATACGCATAACGCAACCTTCAAGCGTCATAGGACGCAGGTGCGCAATAGCCTGAGGGCCTCTCTCCCAGCAATCTTCTACCACCTTATCAAACTCATCAAAAGTTGAAAGATCACTCATTTGAAGTATCTGCTGTTCAAACTCACCGTTGTGGCAAATTACCCCGTCAAGCGTCTGTAAAGAGAGGTTTCTTGCATAGAGGCCGTCAAGCACGCGCACACTCTGTACGTTGTGGAAAAACCAACGTCCCGTTTGCTCGTGATAAATATCATTGAGGAAATACTCCCCTGCATGACCAAAAGGAGTATGTCCCACGTCATGACCAAGAGCAATTGCCTCGATCAAATCAAGGTTAAGGCCAAGCGCACGTCCAATATCTTTAGCAACCCTACAAACAAGCTGCTCATGAAGGCCGCGGCGCGTAATATCATCATGCGAACGAAACGAGAAGACCTGTGTCTTGCCGTTTAGCCTGTTATACGCGGGAGTGTGCATGATTTTCTCGACATCTCGCATGAAAGCCGGACGCAAAAGTGAAGCCTGATCATGGGTAGAATCTCGGCGAATAATGTCTTCATTTTTGCACGCGTAAGGACTTAAGGTTCCCTTGGCTATTTGCTCGGCCACAAGAGCCTGAGTTTCTTTTGAAAGTTGTCCGGTCATATGAGGTGCAAAAGGATTAGTGATGTTCATGTGTATCCTCTCTAGATGTTTTTCACCTCTAGTGTAGAAGTTTCACCGGACAAAAACTCGTGTTGAATTTTGAGAGAGCTTCTAGGGAGGCTTGACGTCTAAAAAAGACCGTTCTGAACTGGTTGTTTTAAGGCTTCAAATAGATTCTTTGCTAACAGTGCGGCTCCCTTAGAATTTGGATGTACATCGTCAGCAAAATATTTCTTCTCCTGCGGCAACAACTTTTCTCCAGAGATGCACTGCAAACCAAACTTACTAGCAACCTCTTCAATTATTTGAGGAACCTCAGCATAACAAGAATAAGGGTGTGTGGGATACGCATCCTCAAAATAAGGCGTGGGCGTCAGAACCACCACACGCGTATCCGCATACATCTGAGAAATCTGCCAGAGTGAATTTTGAATATCGTACGTTACCTGCGACTTTGAGCATTTTTCGTATCGATAATTTGCTCCAAGCGCAACAATAACTAAAGAAGCATCCTCAATAAACGCATACGAGCCAGGCTGATAAACTTGTCCACCAATTCCCTGGTTAACCACCTCAAGCTTCATGCGTTTAGCAAGACAGCGTGGCCAAGTTTTGTCTGGCCGGTCCACAACAAAACCCTGCGCAATGGAATCGCCAAATACCACCAGTTTTTTCTTAGGCTCATCGGGCGAGAAAAACGTGCCGTTGCCACGGAGATTTTTAATGGAAGCGCTCTGTAAACAGGGCAAGTAAATACTCACGTGATGCGTGTCATTAAAACCTGGAAGTCTAGCAAGGTCATCTTCAGAGGTTTCTGTTTCTAGGTGCACAGAAAGTGTATGCTCACCTGCGTCATCCAGTAAAAAGTTCTTGTAAGGTTTACCATCAACTGTTACAAATACGGAACTAAGCTTTTTAAGATACGTAGCTTTAAGTAACTGTAAAACAGAAGAGGTTCCCTTAGGAACTTTGTCAATTTTTAGATCAAGCGCCACTTCTGAGCTGTCCGTGGTAAAAGCAACTTGAATATCTGAAGTACACGCTACCATCTGTTTAAAAAGACCGGGGTGCCAAGAAGAGCAGGAGCCAATGACTCTAAGTTGATTGGAAGAGAAACGCAGCGGATGGACCCATCCGTGAGCAAGTTTCTCTGTCCATGGTGCGCCAAGTAAAAACTTGGATGCTGGAGAACTAATGCTCCACTCTCCCACTTCCATAGGCACCTCCAATCACAAGTTAAATTACTATAGTTATATACTACGAGGTTAATAGACGGTATTACAATCTTTAGCAACAAATAAACTGCTCTTGTTGTCCATAGGGAGGCAACAGATATGTTTGGTGAGAGGATTTTTAATTTTTCAGAACCGATTTCTAGAAAAACATTTCGCACGGTATTACTTATTAGTTTTCTTGTCTATCAGGGTGCGCGACTACTGTGGAAACAGGGAATTATTCCGCCATTACTATTTTTTCTAGTATCAATTCTGCTCGAGATTGTTAATTGCTATCTCATTTTTAGAGGTGAGCTTAAAAAACGCTCAAAGATTTCACTTTTAGTTTTTCTTGCCTTTGTTCTCGTATTTGAGATTAGCCATGTTATTTATTTTCTTTAACCGGTGAATAAAACCCTCTTCTGTGAACTGCCTCCCATTTCTTAGACACGAGAAATAGAAAGCAGTTCAAAACACACCTAAGTCGGATAATCTGTTAAAAAGACGTATACATTACGCTGAAAATACCTCAATCATGCAGATTATCGTCATTAGGTGTGTAAAATGCCCGCAATTGAGCAGAATATCCGACTTAGGTGTGTTCCGTAGATACAGAATTTATCGATAGTTAAATTTCTTATATTTATCTATTCATTTTCAAGCATATTAGATGAAGTTTATGCATAGAGATGCATATCGGGTAGTGCGACCGCCTAGCTGCCTGACTATCTTGATTAGAAACATGTCGATTCTTTAGCAAAACCTACCAAAGCTGCGCTATTTTGTGTGCCAAGCCTAAAAGACGACGCTAACACGCTGCAGAATCATAATCACCCGCATATG
>CAURGZ010000005.1:0-50999 GCA_963524285.1 uncultured Atopobium sp. | reverse complement strand
TAGCAGCCATATAAACTGCTACGTTATAAAAGTCTAACTTTTGGGGGTCACATCAATACGCGGGCTTTTTTATTGCGCTTTGGAGCTCTTACATCTCACGAGAGCTCAGCATAGGTCCATCGGACCAAAGTGTAATCTCTCCTGAAGCAAGCGTTTTAGGAACATCAATAAGACGCTGGTTGGAAGAGCCTCTAAAACGCAAGGTAATATCGTGGAGACTCTGAACCCATGGACCGTCCACCAGTACATCAATACAAGACAGAATGCGGTCAGTGTACTCTGTGTGCCACTTTCCCTCGGTCAGCTGATCCCAGGTGTGACCCGAATACATCCAAATGCTCTTTTGTGGATAGGTAGCTCTGACCTTCTCGACAAACTCAACAAGACCTTCTTGGTTTTCCGGCTCAAAAGGCTCTCCACCAAGGATGGAAAGACCGTTGATATAGACAGGTGCAAGAGAGTCAATAATCTCTTGCTCAACTTCTGGAGTAAACTCTCCGCCGCTCTTGAAGTCCCACGCCTCGTAATTAAAGCAGCCTTCACAGTGCAGACGGCAGCCTGAAACAAACAGAGTTGTTCTTACGCCAACACCATTTGCAATATCTGAAAACTTAATATTTGAATAGTTCATACATAACCTTTGATGGGTAACTTCCACATATTGTGGATGTTACCTGATAGAGATAATAAAAACGAGCAGAAGGGCCAAGGCGCTCTTCTGCTCGTTTGTCTAGTACTTAAAACTTAGAGGTGAAGGACGCGGTCCTTGATCTCCTGGGTACGGCCCTGGTTCCAGAACTGGGTACCAATGTAGCCGCAGGTACGACGAGCAACATTCATCTTGGTCTGGTCACGGTTGCCGCAGTGTGGGCACTCCCAAACCAGCTTACCGTCCTCCTCGACAATATGAATCTCACCGTCATAACCGCACTCCTGGCAGAAGTCAGACTTGGTGTTGAGCTCTGCATACATGATGTGGTCATAGATGAACTGCATGACGCTGAGAACAGCCTCGATGTTGTCCTGCATGTTAGGAACCTCAACGTAAGAGATTGCTCCACCTGGGGAAAGACGCTGGAACTCAGACTCAAACTGGAGCTTCTGGAATGCGTCAATCTCTTCTGCAACGTGGACGTGGTAGCTGTTGGTGATGTAGCCCTTGTCGGTAATGCCTGGGATAACACCAAAGCGACGCTGAAGTGCCTTAGCAAACTTGTAGGTAGTGGACTCAAGAGGAGTTCCGTAGAGGGAGTAATCGATATCCTCTGCTTCCTTCCACTCGGTGCACTTATCGTTCATGTGCTGCATAACCTGGAGTGCAAATGGAGTTGCCTCTTTGTCAGTGTGGCTGTGACCAGTCATAGCCTTAACGCACTCATACAGGCCTGCATAACCAAGGGAGATAGTGGAATATCCGCCGTAAAGCAAAGGATCGATAACCTCACCCTTGTCCAGGCGAGCAAGTGCGCCGTACTGCCAAAGGATTGGAGCAGCATCGGACAGGGTACCCTTCAGGCGATCGTGACGAGCGCGAAGTGCACGGTGGCAAAGCTCAAGACGCTCATCAAAGATCTTCCAGAATTTATCCATATCGCGACCAGCAGAAAGAGCAACGTCAGGAAGGTTGATAGTTACAACACCCTGGTTGAAGCGGCCGTAATACTTAGGCTTGTTTGGCTCATAGTTCTTTGCGCGAGCAACGTTGTTGAAGCCATTACCAGAACGGTCTGGAGTCAGGAAGGAACGGCAGCCCATGCAAGTGAAGGTATCGCCTTCGCCTTCCTTCTCGCCCTTAGAAAGCTTGTACTCCTTCATCTTCTTCTCAGAGATGTAGTCAGGGACAAGGCGGCGAGCGGTGCACTTTGCAGCCATCTGAGTGAGGTAGTAGTACTTGGAATCCTCGTAAACGTTGTCCTCTTCGAGAACGTAGATGAGCTTAGGGAATGCAGGAGTAATCCAGACACCCTCCTCGTTCTTTACGCCCTGGTAACGCTGACGGAGCATCTCCTCAATGATGAGTGCAAGGTCCTGCTTCTCCTGCTCATTCTTTGCCTCGTTGAGGTACATGAAGACAGTAATGAAAGGAGCCTGGCCGTTGGTGGTCATCAAAGTGACAACCTGGTACTGAATGGTCTGAACACCACGAGAAACCTCATCACGAAGGCGCTTCTCAACCATCTCGTTGAGCTGCTCAGCAGAGAGCTCAACACCGACGGAGTTCATCTCCTCCATAACGGTCTTGCGAATCTTCTTACGAGAAACATCAACAAAAGGAGCAAGGTGAGCCAAGGAGATGGACTGACCACCGTACTGGCAGGATGCTACCTGAGCAATGATCTGAGTTGCAATGTTGCATGCAGTGGAGAAGCTGTGTGGACGCTCAATCAGAGTACCGGAGATAACAGTGCCGTTCTGCAGCATGTCATCAAGGTTGATGAGGTCACAGTTGTGCATGTGCTGTGCAAAGTAATCGGAATCGTGGAAGTGGATGAGACCCTCGTTGTGAGCAGCAACAATATCCTCTGGAAGAAGCTCACGCTGAACGAGGTCCTTAGAAACCTCACCAGCCATGTAGTCACGCTGAACAGAAACAACGGTAGGGTTCTTGTTGGAGTTCTCCTGCTTGACTTCCTCGTTGTTGCACTCAATCAGAGACAGAATCTTGTCATCGGTGGTGTTCTTGTGACGCTTCTGGTTCTGGATGTAGCGGTAAATGATGTACTTACGAGCAACCTCAAAGCGGTCAAGAGCCATGAGCTGATCCTCGACAAGGTCCTGGACCTCCTCGACGGTGACGGTGTGTCCAGCCTTCTCGCACTCATCGGTAACGTTGAGAGAAGCAAACTGAATCTCACGCTCAGTCAGGCGCTGATCCTCAGGGACCTCTGCGTTAGCCTTAGCAATTGCGTTAACAATCTTCTCAACCTCGAAGGTGACCTCTGAGCCATTGCGCTTGATAATCTTCATGTGCAAACTCCTTGAACAAACGTTGGTGAAAGCAACGCTTTCATGCGTGTTTAATTGGATTATCACTGCGGTTCCTAAGCTTTTGCCTAAGCGAAGTAGTTGGGAACCCGCTTGTGTGATGAAAACTACTATGCCACAACTTATAGTGTTTGAGTTCGAGAACTATAACAATATATTGTGAAATTTCCACACGAATACAAAATTATGTATTGACACGTTGCGGCAACCAATATCTCTGCAGGTAGAAAATTAGCTAGAAACTTCGCTAATTACAAAATTTATTAATGGTCATAAAATAATTCGATTTTTTGTATGTAGGCATTCGTCGCCTTTCACAAATGCGTCACAATTCACCCCTCAGCACTCACTTTTGTTGAGTGTTTGGGGACTAAAAAAGCCGACACAAAATGTCGGCTTTGATGGCTAGTCTAGTGGAGGCTGTGGACGCCAAGTTGCGTCTTTATAGATAAGGCGTGCATCCTTCCAGCCCTTTATAAGGCGAGAAAGGCCAGACGAGAAGTGCGCTCTGTCTACCAAAATGAGTCGAATAATCTCTTTTGCAAAGGTCAGCGCAGTACCAACACCAAAGAGCACGGGGTTGTAATCACCGTGAACCTGGAAGTAACGGGCAATATAGCCGCGGTTACGCGTGATGTAATAGCGTGTCATGTCAGAGGTTGAATTAAGCTGACGCACAGAACCAATACTCTGACCAGGAACTTCTCGACATCTTGAAAGAACAAAGTCTGGAATCAAAATAGGCTGCGTTACCTTGCTGGCCAAATAGCCATACAGAGCATCGTCCCAATAGATAAAGAAGCGCGCGTCAGGTAGGCCAATCTTCTGCACTACAGAGCGCTTAAAGCAGGCGCCCTCAAAGCACATCACATTGCACTCGCGATAAGGTACACCGTCAAAGCCAGCCTTTGCCAGCGGATTATAGATGCCCAGGGCGGTGCTAAAGCGATACTGCCAGAAGAAAGGACCACCATCAAAGTCGTAGCGCTGACCTTGGATAACCTCAACCTTATCTGACCATGCGTCAAGCTTATCAAGACCATCAGGCAGCACAGCTACGTCATCGTCCATAACCCAGAACCACTCGGCGCCCAGCTCATAACCTACGCGCACACCCTCAGAGAAGCCGCCGGAGCCTCCAGTGTTTTGCTCCATAGGGACGTAACACACGCGATTAGTGCCACCGTGAGCGTCAGGATCATCAGTGGTTTCTCCCCACGTGGTTTTGACCGTCTCCGAAAACTCCGACACAAGCGAGGCTGTCTCAGAAGAGTTTTCGTTGTCCACAACAATGATGCGCCATGGAGCCTGCGTGAGCTGCGTAATGGAATTGAGCAGGTTGGAAAGCAGTTCCTGGCGTTTAAAGGTGACTATGACAAGGGTGGTGCGCTTCATATTTCCTCAAAATGTGACTTCGTGAGTGAGTTGATGCCTATATAGTATAAAGCAGCAATCAAAAGGAGTTTAGATGAGTCACGCTCAAAACCACCAACCTTTGGTTTCTCTTGTTGTGCCCATATACAACGTTGCAGACTATCTGGAGCAATGCCTGGCAAGTATTCAATCACAGAGCTACACAAACCTGGAGATTATCTGCCTAAACGATGGCTCAACTGACTCGTCTTTAGCTCTTTTGGAAGCATACGCTGCCCGTGATGGTCGCATTGTCATCATTGACAAGGAAAATGAGGGCTACGGAGCAACATGTAATCGTGGAATTGCCGCAGCTCACGGCTCATGGGTGGGTATTGTTGAGCCTGACGATTACCTTGAGCCAACCATGATTCAAGAGCTTGTTGATCTTATCCAGGCAAACGGCGGAGAAGACCAGGTAGATATTGCCCGCTCTGCCTATTGGCGCGTGTTTGGTAACCAGAAAAATGGCCGTGCGGGAGTAAAAGCGCAGGTAAAGAATGGAGCTGGTTTTACCGAGCACAGGATTCCATGCGCTTATAAGGGCCGCGTCAAACCCAAGCAGCTGCCTTGTTCAATTGATCAGATGGCACAGCTTCTACTGCACCATCCTGCCATTTGGACGGCGCTCTATCGCAAGGAATTCTTAACCCAGAACCACATCAATTTCAAAGAAGTCCCCGGTGCAGGCTGGGTGGACAACCCCTTCCTCATTGCCTCGCATTGCTGCAGAGCTCGCATAGTGTACACAGACTCTGCGCTCTACAACTATCGCGAGAATGGCTATGCAGAAGCCGCTACCTTTGCGCAGCGTCAGCCTAAAATTCCGCTTGAGCGCTGGAACGACATGATGGATGTTGTGGACGCACGCAACATTACCTCAGACGTGGTGCTCAACGCGCTCACACTGCGCGGCATCAACTACGCGCTGCTTACAAAAGATGCGCTTACCTGGCGAGAAGAACATGATGCTGCAAGTGAGACTGACTCAGAAGTGCACGATCTTCTCGCCAAGAGCTTTGAGCGCATGGACGCAAAGCGCGTGTTTGAAAACCCAGCAATCTCAGGCTCTGGAAAAGCTTTCTTTGCACAGGTGCGAGGTATTGCTCTGCCAAAAAATAACAAGTTTGCACGCTATGCATATCTAGCCAAAGAGGGATTTTTCCGTGTCAAAAATGACGGCATAGCTCAGACGTTTAAATCGCTCATGGACAGGCGTTAAGACTGGCTCTAAAGACTGTCTCTAAACACAAATCGCCAGGCTACTCTAGAATCACACACTTAAATTTTGATACTGCTTATGTGTCACTGCAGCTTATACAAGTGGTATGCGCATAAAACGTGCATACCATACGGCTCTGCGTACATAGGCATAACGAGCTCGTGTTGTAGTAGACAAAATAGCGCCAAGCAAGGCATGAACTACCAGTCGCGGAGAAGTAGCTTCAGTGACAATAAGGTGCGCTACGGGATTAGAAAGAATCTTGACGATGAAGTTTTCTTTTTCCTCATCGCTGAGCTGGGATTCTCCGTTGAATGCAGGATACATATTCTTAAGAAGTTTGCTAATCAGGTAGCGGCTAATCAACTTTTGAACTTTTTTAGAGTTTGCAAAGCCAAGATGTTTGGCAAGGGCCATGAGCGCCTGACGTTCCTGAGTAAGTTCATCCATAGAGGCAGCAATAGTTTTTTCTTCCTCAGAAGATTCCGCTGGTACATCTACAAAAATTGCTTCTGGAGCGTACGTAACATTTTTTGCAATCTCAAAGCAATAGCCAACAAAATTGCACTCACCATCAGTTTCTGGCTCATGCTTAATCTCGGTCAAAATACGCGTTGAGCACAGCTTTCCGCTCGTAGAAGTCAAATAAGGAAGTTGTGACTCCTCAAATACCTGCAACAATGCAGAAGCTTTTGAACCAAAAGCTTTTTTGTATTCCATAGGCGCATTGGCGGTTTTCATGTGCGCAATAACAATATCTGCTGCTTTAGGTGAACCAACAGGACCCAAAGCGGTAGCTGCAGAATAAAGCTCCTGCAAAACGTGGGAATTAAACCTATAAGAAGGCTCAGTGGTAAGCGTATAGGCTCCGCGAGCACGACCCTGAGCAATCTCAAGCGCAACAAAATGGCTAATGCCCGATTGGCACAAGACATCTAAACGAGGCTCTTGATTGGCAAGGTTATCTAACATGCGAGCAATCTGGGGATTGGAGCTATTGTCAACGATGATGAGCTCCCAATGAGGATATGTCTGCTCTTGAAGTTGCCTAATGACCGTTCTAATAGCATCAGCATCATTATCAGCAGCCATGAGAACCGAAATCATATGTGGATTGTATGAGCGCTCGTGCATTCCACATCCCCCAAACTGGTCCTAAATTTTAGATACCAGTTTACCCATAAAAAGTGAATTAAAAAGACATTTTTATTCTATCAAAATCTCTCCACATATCGTGTTTAACTGCTGTTATGTGGACATCTGACCGTTTTGTAGGAGTGGAGCAACACACAATACCCATAACGTCTATACAAGCATGCCAACAAGCTTTCCTAAGGCCGTAGCGTCAACGGTAGTGCCACTTGAGCCTTCAACAACAGGAGCTTCATCATGCTCAAGATTAGACACGCCAATTGGCTGCACAATCTCTGCAAGCTCAAGAAGCTGATTGGGCTTCATATCGGTAACCATGGAGGACAGCAGGCTGGAAGCATTGCTTACCAGTGAGCGAGCGCCCGAACCAGAAAGTGCCGAGATTTTCTCCCACACATCATCTGTGGCAATGATAACGTGTGTAATCTTGATGTTGGTGATAGAAGCAAGCGCGCCAACAAAAGCACTTTGGCCGTCATCTTTGTAAATATCTGCCAGTGTTTTAGCATTTGAATCTACTTCTGCATAAACATCAGTAGGAATAGACACTATATGACCGGTTCCCTGTGTGCGATCAATGACCAGAAGTTGCACAGACTGAAGCGTTGACTCCCCTGCCTTAAGTGAATTTGTGCTGATAACGGCATAGGTAAGAAAATCATCATCAGATTGTGTAGTGCCATCCGGATTACCTGAAACGCTCTGGCTCTTTACAGCCTTGTTAAGCCCATGGTCTCCCAGGTGCGACTCAAGCTGCACGCGGTCCCAAATAGTTACAACGACAATACCCACAAGCACGGCAACAATGGCAATTACGGCAAGGCCAATCACATTGGTATAGGGATTCTGGCGCGGAACATCAATGCGCTCAAATCTTTCTCTTTTCCTAAACATACTGGCTCCCTGCCTCACTGCTCATCAGTTCTGCAAGAGCTCCTAAAAAGACGCTCTCTTCTATGATGCTATTACTTTGCGAGGGAAACCACCGCACACAATACAAGTGGTAGAAAAGACTTCGTAAACGGCGCGAGAAGACCGATGAAGCTGTATTGGCACACAGAAACTACGATGCAATCAAGGAACCGAAAGCGCTACCAGGGTTGCAAAACACCCTCTGGATAGCGAACGCTCACAAACGTAAGGCCCTGAGCAGGCGCACAACTGCCAGCAGCAATTCTATTCTGGGCGGCTAGAACCTCGTCGATCCACTCAACAGGCCAGTGACCTCGGCCAATCTCAACCAGCGTGCCCACAATCGTGCGCACCATGTTATGCAAGAAGGCGTTGCCCGTAATATCAACTGCAATGAGTTTCTCGCCAGCCTCTTCAATTTCTTCAACGGTAAGGCGCTCCACAAAACGATGCGTTGGCTTACCCTCAGCAGAAATTGCCTTGCAGAAGCTCTTGAAATCGTGCTCTCCCACCAGCGCCTGCGCCGCCTTGTCCATAAGTTCTGCGTCCAAGTGGCCGTTGTACCACCACACGTGGTCCCAGCCCAGCACGGGACGAGCGCTACCTGCACAAATGCGATAGCGATACGAGCGAGCCTGAGCATCAAAGCGTGCCGAGAAACCCTGTGGGGCGCGGAAGAGTTGTCGGATAGAGATGTCATCATCGGTCAGAGCGGTGAGCGAGCGAACGAGTTTCTCGCCAGATAGCGCCAGCTCAGCGCCGTACACAGGCAGGCTCACGTACTGGGCCTGAGCGTGCACGCCGGCGTCGGTTCTGCCCGCACAGGTGAGCTCAACCTCTCTGCGCAAAACGGTCTGAAGTGCGCGGCGAAGGTCTCCTGCCACGGTGCGCTGGGTGGGCTGCTCAGCAAAGCCGCAGAATGCAGTGCCGCGGTAGCCCAGCTGGATAACAAGTGTAGCTTCAAGCTCAGAAGGAGCTTCAGCGAGAGTCTCAGGAGCTGAAGGCTCAGCCGAAGCCTCCTCGCATGCATCAAAACTGCAATTTGATGCACTGTTTTGTGATGTTTCTGAGTTCATGAAGCTCCCTGAAATGACTTGTGCCCACTAGAGTGATTGTATCGTAGGCTCAAAGTTGACGCACTCATTGTAGCTGCTGGACGCAAGACCGCTACAGCAATGCAAGGTTGTCCAAGCAATGCAAGATCACTACAGCGTTGTAAGACCAAGGCACAGTGCAACCCACAGCAGCAACACAACCCAATCAACAAGCTGCATTTTTGCAGAGATACGCGTGCGTTTTGCTGCACCAAGACAGCGATCTGTCATTGTTTGCGCCATCTGATCGGCTCGTTGAAAGAGCGATACGGTCAGCGGTACCAAAAGCGTAAACCACTTTTTGATTCGCTCAACAATACCGCCCGATTCAAAATTGAATCCACGTGCCCTCTGAGCTGCTCTAATTCTGTCGAGTTCTTCTAAAGAAAGCGGAATTGCCCTCAGAGCAATTGAGAGCACAATGCTCAAACCATCAACGTCAACACGAATAAGACGCAGAGGCATCAACAGTACAGAAAAGCCATCAGCAAGCTGCGTAGGCGTAGTTGTTGACGCAACCGATAAAACCAGCGCCAAGGCAAGCAACACGCGGGCAATAGCCACGGTACTTCTGTAAAAACCCGCCACAGAAAGACCAACTGATCCGGAGAAAATGATATCGGGATGTCCAATAAACACCAGCGTATTGGCAACAAATGATATAAGCAGAATGAATGCTGCAGGCTTTGCTACGCGCAAAAACTCTGGCAAGCTTACACGAGCACTCCACAAAAGGCTCACGCAAATCAAGGCGAACACCGCAAAGGCAAGTGGCTGTTGAACTGAGAAGAGAGCAACAATACCCACAAAAGTGGCAACGATTTTTGCCTGCGCTGTCAATGAAGCAAGCGAGAAGTGCTTAAGCAGAGCACAGGGGCACTTAGACATAGCAGGCCTCCAAAAGCTCATGCAATACGCTTACAAACAGTGGGCAATCAAGCTGCGCCGCCTCGTATATCTCTGGGGTTGTCTGTGCTTCTTGCACATTGACGTCTGCAACAACACAGCCCTTCTCGAGAAACACTACTCTGTCAGCAAAAGGAAGCCATTCGCTTACATCATGGGTGATTGCAAGAACCGCTTTGCCCTCGTTTGCCAGCTCGCGAGCAAGATGCAGCACCTGCGAGCGCGCCTCGCCATCAAGTCCAGACGTTGCCTCATCAAACACCACCGCGTACGTTGCGCAGGCCAGCGTTCCTGCAAGCGCCGCGCGACGAGCCTGGCCACCAGAAAGCGTCAACGGAGACGCGTCCATAACCTGCTGGTCAAGCCCCACACGTGCTGCCGCATACGCGACAAGCGCCTCAACATCATCTGGCGAGAAACCCTTGTTAGTTGGACCAAACGCGATATCTTCAGCAATACTTTGGGCAAAGAGTTGATCCTGAGGGCGCTGAAAACACATGCCGACATCTCCAGGGCACACCAGTCGCGCATCGATTGTTGCGTGCCCGGTATCAGCCTCTATGAGGCCAGCGGCTATGCGGGCGCAGGTTGTTTTTCCAGAGCCAGAAGCGCCTACCAGAACAACAAGCTCTCCCGTGGCAGATAGTGTTACGTCATGCAGAACGGGCTTATCAAACGCATGAGACACGCCACAAACTACCAGCTCGTGTTCCTCGCCAAGAGCTTGAATTCCGTCATAGTTGTTTGCTCGCACCACCTCAAGGGCACGCTGATACACAAGGGTATCCAAAGCATCAAACGCAAGATTGTTCTGAACAAGAAACGCAACAAACTCTGATGCGTTAAAAGGCACATCAAACTTATAGCCAGCCTGTGCAGCTATATGCGCTGTTGCAGTGAGTGCATCATCAAAACCAGCGTTTGCGATTGCGTTTGCATCCAAGAGAAACTCTGTGGGAGTTCCCGACCAAACTATCTGGCCTTTCTCCAAAACAAGTATCTGGTCAGCCCCGGGAAGAGACTCAAACGAATGAGAAATCTCAAGTATACCCATCCCGTTTGTAACAAGAGTGTTTACCAGGTTAGAAAGGTGATTTCTGAATCGAGTATCAAGCTGAGCAAATGCCTCATCAAGCACCAGATAACGTGGACGCACTGAAAGCGCTGCTGCAATAGAAACAAGCTGCTGTTGGCCTCCAGAAAGCGTATGGGTAGGCGCATCAATCAAATCGGCAATGCCACAAAGCTCCAGTGTTTGAGTAACGCGAGAAACTATCTCTTCTTTTGGCAAACCAAGATTAGCAGGACCAAAGGCAACTTCATCAAATACCGTTGCACAAACAAGCTGCGCTGTTGGATCTTGGCGAACCATTCCCACATCAGAAGAAATCTGAGTAGAAGGCACTACGGTCACTGAATTGCCGTCTACTAAAACCTCTCCGGATAGAGGAAAAAGTGATGCATTACAAAGATTTGCAAGCGTTGACTTGCCTGAACCATTGTGGCCAAGCACAACCGTTCTAGAACCCGGCTTTAGGGTAAATGAAACGTTATCAAGGGTTAGTACCATTGGGTGCGGAGATTGGCTCTCAGTGGCTCCTGTGGCATCTTCAGAAGAAGAGTCAATCATAGATTGTGGTGCAGCTGACGTACCGTATGCGAAAGACACGTTTTTGAACTCAATCATGACAACCCTCCTTTATTTGAAAAAGAGGTCCCAGCAAAAAGCCAGGACCTCTTCAGATTCACTTTGACAGAAGTTACTCTGCAGCCTCTTCGGTCTGCTCGGTCTCCTCTGCTGGAGCCTCGGTCTCCTCTTCCTTTACAGGAGCAGGAGCAACCTTGGTAGCCTTAGCCTTCTTGTTAGAAGCCTTTGGCTGAACTGGCTCGGTAACGAGCTCAAGGATAACAACCTCAGAAGCATCGCCCTTACGAGGACCAAGCTTCATGATACGGGTGTAGCCGCCGTTGCGGTCAGCCCACATACCCTGAGCAGCCTTGTCAAATACCTCACGGACAAGCTCTGCGTTACCAACCTTGGCCATAGCAAGACGACGAGCGTGAAGGTCGCCGCGCTTTGCCCAAGTGATGACCTTGTCGACCTCGCCGCGAACTGCCTTAGCGCGGACGTCAAGAGTCTTAATACGATCGTTAGTGAAAAGGGCTTGGATCAGGCTCTTCTTGATGGCCTTGGTGTGGCTAGCATCAGTACCAAGCTTCATGCCCCTCTTCTTATTGTGCCTCATAATTTACATTCTCCTATGCGTGACAAGGCGCGACTAAGCCTTAAGGGACAGGCCCATGCTCTCGAGCTTTTCCTTGACTTCTTCAATAGACTTAACACCAAAGTTTCTGATGTTGAGAAGATCGTTCTCAGAGAAATCAACGAGCTGACGGACAGAGTGAATTCCTGCACGCTTGAGGCAGTTGTAAGAACGGACGGAAAGGTCCAGATCCTCAACCTGCTTCTCAAGCTCAGAATCGTCCTCGACGTCTGCCTTAGCAAAAATCGAAGCCTCTTCCTGAGTCTCGTCAAAATCAGTAAGTCCCATGAATGCGCTCATGTGCTGGTTAATGATGTTTGCAGCCTCAACGACAGCCTCGCGAGGGCTGATTGCACCATTGGTCTCAACCTCAAGCACCAGACGATCATAGTCGGTGTGACGGCCAACACGGCAAGGCTCAACAGCCTTAGCGCAGCGGCGAACTGGCGAGAAGATCGAGTCAACGTGAATGAATCCAATTGGATCGCTCTCACGCTCGTTATCCTCACCGGAAACATAACCGCGACCATTACCAAGGCGAAGTCTCATGGAAAGATGAGCTCCCTCAGCAAGGGTGCAAATGTGCTGAGCTGGGTTAACCAGCTCGTAGCCCATAGGAACATCAAGATCAGCACCAGAGACTTTGCAAGGACCATCAACAGAGATGGAAGCCTCAGCCTCATCAGAGTTGTTGGTGTTGCGGAAAACTAGGCCCTTAACGTTCAGAACGATGTCAGTAACGTCCTCATAGACGCCTTCAACCGTAGTGAACTCATGCTGAACGCCATCAATCTGGATGGCCTCAACCGCAGCTCCCTCAAGAGAGGAAAGCAGTACGCGGCGGAGGGAGTTGCCAAGCGTGTCACCATAGCCACGCTCAAGCGGCTCTACGCTCACACGAGCGACGTTTGCGCCGATTTCATCTACCGACACGTTTGGTCGGATAAATTCGGACATTGCTACCTCCAAAACGGGTCGGGCTTACTTGGAGTAGAGCTCGACGATCAGCTGTGCGTCAATCTCAAGGTCGATCTGATCGCGGGTTGGAAGCTGAAGAACAGTGCCCTGCAGCTTCTCAATGTCAACCTCAAGCCATGCAGGAACTGCCATGTGCTCGGAGGAAATGAGAGCTTCCTTGATTGGAAGAAGATCCTTTGCCTTGGAAGCAACAGCGATAACATCGCCGCTCTTTACGCGATAAGAAGGAATGTCAACGCGCTGACCGTTAACGGTGATGTGACCGTGACGGACAGTCTGACGAGCCTCTTTACGTGTACGAGCAAAGCCAAGGCGGAAGATGACGTTGTCAAGACGAGTCTCAAGGATGCTCATCAGGTTGTCACCAGTAATGCCTGGGTTCTTCTTAGCCATCTCATAGTAGGCGTGGAACTGGTTCTCAAGGACGCCGTAAATGAACTTAGCCTTCTGCTTCTCACGGAGCTGCATACCGTACTCGCTCTCCTGGCGACGACGGCGGCGTGGCTCACGGTTAGAAGTCTTATTGATCCCCATCACAACGGGATCGATGCCAAGCTGACGACATCTTTTAAGGACCGGGGTCCTATCAATTGCCATTTGCTTGTCCTTTCGTGCTAGTTGCGACGGCGCTTTTTAGGACGGCAGCCGTTGTGTGCAATAGGTGTCTTATCCTGAATACCCGAAACCTCGAGGCCTGCTGCCTGAAGGGAACGGATTGCGGTCTCGCGACCAGAGCCTGGGCCCTTAACAAAAACAGCTACCTTGTGGAGACCGTGCTCCATTGCTGCCTTTGCTGCTGCCTCTGCTGCAAGCTGTGCAGCAAAAGGAGTGGACTTACGAGAGCCCTTGAAGCCGACGGTACCACCGGACTGCCAGGAAATTACATTACCCTGGGGATCGGAAATAGAGACAATCGTGTTATTGAATGTGCTCTTGATGTGGGCCTGGCCCACTGCAATGTTTTTACGCTCGGAGCGGCGGACGCGTGTAGTGCGAGCGTTCTTTTTCTGTGCCATTAGCTACTCCTCGCCTACTTCTTCTTGCCGCCCACCTGACGCTTCTTACCCTTACGAGTACGAGCGTTAGTGTGGGTACGCTGACCGTGGACAGGGAGGCCCTTGCGGTGACGGAGGCCGCGGTAGCAGCCAATCTCCATCAGGCGGGCAACATTCTGACGCACCTCGCGGCGAAGATCGCCCTCGGTGGTGTAATTAGCGTCAATAAAGTCACGAATCTTAGTGACTTCTTCCTCTGTGAGGTCCTTGACGCGAGTATTTACATCGATACCAGTCTCGTTGCAAATCTTGGTTGCACGAGTCTGACCAATGCCGTAAAGATAGGTGAGTCCGACCTCAACACGCTTATCGCGTGGCAGGTCGACGCCGTTAATACGGGCCAACTTGGTGCTCCTTCCTTAGCCCTGACGCTGCTTGTGGCGCGGGTTCTCGCAAATCACGTAAACCTTACCGTGGCGACGGATGACTTTGCACTTGTCGCACATCTTCTTTACCGAAGGACGTACCTTCATGTGTCTTCCTTTCGGTTCTGCTGATACGAACTATATACTCGCCCAGCCGCTGGCGTGAAATACCGACTGTACTTACGTACATATGCCCTTGCAACGTGCGCAAAGACACAGATAGCCTCGTGCATGGCACAAGACTTTTGCACTACTTACTTATAACGGTAAGTAATGCGACCCCTGGTAAGATCGTAAGGAGAAATCTCTACTACAACCTTGTCACCAGGGAGAATTCGAATGTAATTCATTCGAATCTTACCTGAGATGGTGCAAAGGATGGTCTTGCCGTTCTCTAACTCAACGTTAAACATAGCGTTTGGCAGGGGTTCTAGTACCTTGCCTTCAAGCTCAATCGCGTCTTGTTTAGCCAACTTTCATCCTCTCGACACATCGACAGCGGTTATCAATAATACATAAAAATGTGCCACTCGTCTATCACTTATTTTTTCAACACAATTAGATAGCGAGAAGAACAATGTATGTGTTACTCAAGACCGCCTTGCATCTCGCACCATGGACCAACTTCATCTTCTGAAACGATAACGGGACCATCGGCAGTAATAGCAACCGTGTTCTCATAATGTGCTGATGGCAGGCCATCATCGGTAACAACGGTCCAACCATTTTCAAGAACGGTGCAATCGTAGGTACCCATAGCAATCATAGGCTCAATTGCAATTACCATTCCCTCACGAAGAACAATGCCGTTGCCTGCACGACCGTAGTTTCTGACCTCGGGGTCCTCGTGAAGATCGCGGCCAATACCATGACCAACAAAATCACGAATAACGCCATAGCCATTATCCTCAGCAAGCTTCTGAACTGCATGTCCAACGTCGCCAAGGCGAGCTCCAGGAACAGCAGCTGCAATACCTGCCTTAAGACAATCGCGGGTAACCTCACAAAGTGCCTGGGTTTTCTCGTCAACTGTTCCGCAGTAGAACGTCCAAGCGTTATCTCCTGCCCAACCGTTAACGGTAGCACCCGTGTCAATGGTCAGAATATCGCCATCTTGCAAAATGACGTTAGCTGATGGAATACCGTGAACAATCTGCTCGTTAATAGAAGAGCAAACAGATCCAGGGAATCCACCGTAGCCCTTAAAGGTAGGGGTTCCGCCATGAAGTCTAATAAAAGCTTCAACAGCACGGTCAATCTCGAGCGTTGAAACACCAGGTCTAATCATGGATCCAGCACGGCGAAGAGCTGCCTTAGAAAGGGCGCCCGACACCTTCATTGCCTCGATTTGTTCAGGTGTTTTTATCGTAATCATAGTGCGAGGAGTGTCTTTACGTCGGCGAATACCTCGTCAACAGGACGATCTCCGTTGACCTCCTTCAGAATTCCATGACCCTTGTAGTACTCAATCAAAGGAGAAGTCTGGTTCTCGTATACATCAAGACGCTTACGAATTGTCTCTGGCTTATCGTCATCACGCTGATACATCTCACCAGAGCAATTTGGGCAAGTCTCTGTACCAGCAGGTGCAGTATAACCACACTCTTTGCACGTACGGCGAGAAGAAAGACGCTCAACAATAACCTCTGGCTCAACAGCAACAAGCAGAGCTGCATCAAGCTTGAGGCCCATATTCTGAAGCTCAGAATCAAGGGTTACTGCCTGAGCGGTGTTGCGTGGGAAGCCATCAAGAATAAAACCAGCCTTTGCATCGTCTGCAGAAAGGCGCTCTTTTACCAGGTCAATTACAAGCTGATCTGGAACAAGCTGACCAGCATCCATATACTCTTTAGCCTTAACGCCAAGCTCAGACTGAGCTTTAACAGCAGCACGAAGAAGGTCACCGGTTGAGATGTGAGCAAGTCCATACTCTGCAACGAGCTTCTGAGCCTGTGTACCCTTGCCAGCGCCAGGTGCGCCGAGAAGAACAATGTTCATGCTTCGCCTTCCTTTCAAATAATAAAAGGGGCCTGTTTCCAGGCCCCTTTATGCTACGTATTAAGAACTACTTAAAGAAGCCCTCATAGTTGTGCATCTTAAGGTGGGACTCAATGGAAGAGAGTGTATCCATTGCAACACCGACCATAATGAGGACGGAGGTTCCACCAAACGCCTGTATCAACGAATCGCCTGTAAACCAGAAAATAATGGTTGGAACGATTGCAAGAACTGCCATAAAGATAGCACCGGGGAGGGTGACTCTGTCAATAACAGTCTTGATATACGTTGAAGTAGCAGTACCTGGACGAACACCAGGAATAAAGCCACCCTGCTTCTTAAGCTGGTCTGCTGTCTCCTCTGGATTGAACACCATTGAGGTGTAGAAGTATGCAAAGAAGACAATGAACATAACTGAGAGAACCCAGTTAACCCATCCAGAAGAAAGTGAAGTAGCAAGATTTTGAATCCACTCTACTCCTGGGAAGAACACAGCAACCTGAGCAGGAAGGTACAGGATTGCAGATGCAAAGATGATTGGCACAACGCCTGCAGTGTTTACCTTAATTGGAAGGTAAGTTGACTGACCACCCATCATACGACGACCAACAACGCGCTTGGCATAGTTGATAGGAATACGACGCTGACCACGCTCAATGTAAACAATGAGCGGAATAATAGCGAGCATAACCACAACAGTAACAACGGTAAGAACAATGTTTCCACGAGTAGCTACTGAAGAAATAAGGGCTGTTGGAAGTCCAGCCATGATGTTTGCAAAGATGATAAGACTCATTCCGTTGCCAACACCCTGCTGAGTAATAACCTCACCGAGCCACATAATAATGATGGCACCAACTAGCATGGTAAAGACTACCAGGAAGTTTTCAAGTGCCTCAGGCACGCCCTCCATAGATGCAAAAGATACACCATAGCTCTTAAATAAGAACAGGTAACCAACTGCATTGAGCAGAGCTAAGCCAACCGTAAGATAACGCGTATACTGCGTAATCTTACGCTGGCCGCTCTCACCATCTTTAGCAAGCTCGCCAAGAGATGGAATAACGGACTGCATCATCTGGAAGATGATCTGAGCCGTAATGTAAGGCATGATGCCCAGACTGAAAACAGACATGCGAGAAAGAGCGCCACCCGAAAATAGGTTAAGCACGGCCATTGCGCCATTCTTAGCAAGACCATTCTGATAAACAGAAAGCATCTGCTGGAATGGAGCACCGGGCACAGGAAGATACGCACCAAAACGGTACAGAAGAAGAATCAGTACCGTAAGGAGAATCTTTCCCCTTAGTTCCGGAACACGAAATGCGTTGGCGATTCCTTTACTCACTACTCGGCCTCAACCTTTCCACCGGCCGCCTCGATCTTAGCCTTTGCGGAGGCGGAAACCTTGTCGACCTTAACAGTGAGCTTCTTAGAAAGCTCGCCATCACCCAGAACCTTGACTGGGATGAAGTTGTACTTGATAACTCCCTTAGCAACCAGAGCCTCTGCGTCTACGGTCTCGCCGTCTGCAAAGAGTGCATTCAGACGAGCAACGTTGACTGGAGCGTACTCAACACGGTTGTGATTAGTGAAACCAGGAAGCTTAGGAAGACGCATAGCCAGTGGCTGCTGTCCACCCTCGAAGCCAGCGCCCTTACCGCCACCAGAGCGGGAGAGCTGACCATTCATACCGCGGCCGGCAAAAGTACCATTGCCTGAAGAATTACCGCGACCAACGCGCTTACGATTTTTGCGCGAACCCACTGCGGGGCGAAGATCATTGAGCTGCATTATTACTACCTCTAGTTCTCTTCAACCTCGACAAGGTGCTTAACCTTGAAGATCATTCCACGAATGCTTGGGTTGTCAGGCTGCTCGACGGTATCGCCGATCTTGTGGAGGCCGAGGGCCTTCACCGTAGCAGTCTGGTCCTTCTTGACGCCTGCAACGGCGCCACGGACAAGCTTGATGCTAAGGTTCTTAGCCATCGTTAGTTCTCCTTTCCGACGAACATATCGCCGACGGTTAGGCCACGACGCTCAGCTGCTTCTTCTGGGCTGGAAAGCTCCTTCAGACCCTCAGCTGCTGCCTTAATCATGTTCAGAGCGTTGTCGGTACCAAGGGACTTAGAAAGTACATTGGTGATACCTGCAAGCTCGAAGAGTGGACGAATAGGACCGCCAGCAATAACACCAGTACCCTCGAATGCAGGCTTAATAAGAACAGAGCCTGCGCCGTAGTGACCAGTGACTGCGTGTGGTACGGAACCAGTCTCGGTCAGTGGGACCTTGAACATGTTCCTCTTTGCGTCCTCGACGCCCTTCTGAATTGCCAGAGGTACCTCAGCGGAACGACCCTGGCCAATACCAACGTTACCCTTACCGTCGCCAACGACTACCAGAGCAACGAGTGACATACGGCGGCCACCCTTAACGGTCTTGGAAACGCGGTGAATATAAACGACGCGCTCCTGAAGATCCGTATCCTGCTGGCGCTTACGATCACGTGCCATTGAATCCTCCTAGAACTTCAGGCCCGCGTTGCGGGCGCCATCTGCCAAAGCCTTGACGCGGCCGTGATAGAGACGGCCACCACGGTCAAAAGTGACCTCAGTGACGTTCTTCTCGGCAGCGCGCTTACCGATAAGCTCACCTACGAACTCAGCTGCCTCCTTGTTGGAGCCAACCTTGCCAGTAGAACGGAACTCTGGGTCAAGCGTAGAGGCAGAGCAGAGAGTTCTTCCAGAAGCGTCGTCAATAAGCTGTGCATAAATGTTTGCGTTTGTGCGGTGAACTGCAAGACGCGGACGCTCAGGTGTACCAAAGACCTTGGCACGTACGCGGCGCTTGCGGCGTTCAAGACCCGCCTTTTTCGCCTGCTGCTTGTTCATTCCTTCTCCTTAGAGACATGCCATCACCTAACGGGGTGATGGTCTTTTAGCCTAAAAGTAGGGTTGCTTTACTTAGCAGCCTTACCGAGCTTCCTGCGGATGTGCTCACCTTCGTAGTGAATGCCCTTGCCCTTGTAAGGCTCTGGTGGACGCTTCATACGAATCTCAGCTGCAACCTGGCCGACCTTCTCCTTAGAAATACCCTTAACGGTAAGGTGAGTGTTATCAGGTACCTCAAAGCTAATGCCCTCAGGTGCAACGTAGAGAACTGGGTGAGAATAACCAAGGGAAAGGTCAAGATCCTTGCCCTTAAGTGCTACACGGTAACCAACGCCGGTGAGTTCGAGCTTCTTCTCGAAGCCCTCAGAGACACCAACAACCATGTTGTGGATAAGGGTACGGACAAGACCCTGCTGAGCATTGGACTCAGTGGACTCGTCAACGCGAGTAACAAGAATCTCCTCGCCCTCCTGAGCGATAGCAACCAGCTCAGAGAAAGTACGAGTCAGCTCGCCCTTAGAACCCTTAACGGTAACGGTGGTGTTATCAACTGTCACAGTGACTCCAGCAGGAATCTGGACAGGCTTCTTACCAATACGAGACACGGCTGTCTCCTTTCATTCCTGTCAGATTTACCAAACGTAAGCGATGACCTCGCCGCCAACGCCGTTCTTACGAGCGTCGCGGTCGCACATCATGCCCTTAGAAGTGGAAACCACTGCAGTACCAAGACCACCAAGAACGCGTGGAAGCTTCTCAGCGGTGGAGTAAATGCGCAGACCAGGCTTGGAAATGCGACGGATGCCGCGGATAACCTTAGCGCGCTTCTTACCATACTTAAGGGTGATGTGAAGAGTCTTCTGAGGCTTAGTATCCTCAACGGTGTAACCCTCGACATAGCCCTCTTCGGTGATGACGCGAGCAATCTCAACGAGCACCTTGCTCGATGGCATGGATACGGAATCCTTGCCAGCTGAGTTTGCGTTACGAATACGCGTCAGCATGTCTGAAATGGGATCGGTAATTTTCATTTGATCCTTCTCCTTCGTTAATGATGAAACTGCGTGTCTGGTTCATCTACACCCGTGGTGCAGATGCCTTGACGCCAGAGCCCTGAGTCCTACCAGCTTGCCTTGCGGACACCAGGAAGCTCGCCCTTGCTCGCTAGCTCACGGAAGCACACACGGCACAGACCAAACTTGCGGTAAACGGAGTGGGGACGTCCACAACGCTGGCAACGGTTCTGTGTGCGCGTAGAGTACTTCGGCTCACGCGAGGCTTTGACGATCATCGAAGTCTTAGCCACAAATCCTCCTTCAAAATGCAACTTGGCGAACGCCAAGATGACTTCAAACAATAGTGGTGGTGACTATGTCACCCGGCATCGAAGATGCCAACAGGAATGCGCTTAATTTAAGCGCAGGTAAAAGTTAGTCCTGCTTGAATGGGAAGTGGAAGGCGTCGAGAAGTGCCTTACCCTCCTCGTTGGTGTTAGCAGTGGTGACAATGGTGATGTCCATACCGCGGGTGTGGTCCATCTTGTCAAAGTCAATCTCTGGGAAGATGAGCTGCTCGGTTACGCCCATGGAGAAGTTACCACGGCCGTCGAAGCTCTTAGCAGAGATACCACGGAAGTCGCGGATACGAGGAATTGCAACTGCGATCAGACGATCCAGGAACTCCCACATACGATCGCCACGAAGGGTAACTTTAGCGCCGATTGGCATACCCTGGCGAAGCTTAAAGGTTGCGATAGACTTGCGAGCGTGTGTAACGAGTGGCTGCTGACCAGTAATGGTACGGAGGTCGTTTACAGCGCCGTCAATTGCCTTAGCGTCTGTAGCTGCCTCGCCAACACCCATGTTGACAACGATCTTCTCAAACTTAGGAATCTGGTTAACGTTGGTGTAACCAAATTTCTCCTTCAGAGCATCACGCACGGATGCGTAGTAAAGCTCTTTAAGGCGAGGTGTGTACTTCTCGTCTGCCATGGTTTCTCCTTAACTCTTGGGGTTTTAAGTGCGGGGATCGCCTCGCACCTCCTAGTTTGGCGAACTAGGAGCCATCTGCATCCTCGAGACATACGTGTCCCATAGAAAGACGCAATGAACAATATTAGACCTTATTGAGCAAAAATGGGGCGAGAATTTCAAGCTAGCTGATATTTTTTCATGTCATCACACGACTTACACAACACCGCACTTCTCACCAAAAAGAAAACCCCGCTATCTGATGATAACGGGGTTTGAAGTAGCTCTGAAATGCTTCTACATAGCGAGAAACACGTATAACTTAGAGCTCAGCGCCTGACTTCTTGGAGACGCGGACCTTAGTGCCGTCCTCCTTGATCAGGTAGCCAACACGGGTTGGCTTGTCGGTCTTAGGGTCGATAAGAGCAACATTGGAAGCGTCGATTGCTGCCTCTGCCTCAACGATGCCACCCTGCTGGTTAGCTGCGTTTGGCTTGACATGGCGCTTTGCAATTGCAACGCCCTCAACGACAACCTTGTTCTTCTCTGGATATACGCGAAGTACCTCGCCGCGCTTACCCTTGTCCTTACCAGTGAGGACCTCGACCTTGTCGCCCTTCTTGATCTTCATCTTAGGCATGTCGTTCCTCCTTAAAGGGTCTCAGGTGCAAGTGAGACAATCTTCATGTACTTGTGGTCGCGCAGCTCGCGAGCGACTGGTCCAAAGATACGAGTACCCTTGGGCTCACCCTCTTTGTTAACAAGAACGCATGCGTTCTGGTCAAAGCGGATGTAGCTACCGTCCTTGCGACGGGTGTCCTTAGCGGTACGAACGATGACGCAGCGAACAATGTCGCCCTTCTTCACCGAACCACCTGGAGTAGCCTCCTGGACAGCGCCAATGATGACGTCGGCAAGGCCGGCGTAACGACGCTTGGAGCCACCAAGGACCTTGACGCACTTTACGCGCCTTGCGCCGCTGTTGTCAGCGACGTTGAGAATGGTCTCCATCTGAATCATGTGACGTTCCTCCGGAACCTAATTTCTCAGAGGTGCGCGTATTTGCGCACATGAGAAATAATGATAGATACAAAACTAGGTTGAGCTAAAAGCTGTTTCCTAGGTGCTAATTACTTAGCGCGCTCAACGATCTCTGCGAGACGCCAACGCTTGGTCTTGGAAAGAGGACGAGTCTCCATGACGCGGACGGTATCGCCCAGACCAGCCTCGTTGTTCTCATCGTGAACGTGAAGCTTCTTGCCGATGGTCATCATCTTGCCATACTTAGGGTGGTGCTTACGGTACGTAATCTCTACCGTAATCGTCTTCTCGCCAGAGATGGAGACGACGAGTCCGGTACGAACCTTACGCGCATTTCTGCTTTCGGTCTCTGTCATAACTTATCTCCTGCGATCTAGTTCTGCTCTGCGGATGCTTCCGCAGCAATTTGACGGGTGCGCATCTCGGTCTGAACGCGAGCAATGTCACGCTTTACAGCCTTGACGCGAGCGGTGTTGTCCAGCTGGCTGGTTGCCATCTGGAAACGAAGATTAAAGAGCTCTGCGCGGCCTTCCTCGAGTTTCTTAGCGAGGTCTGCATCGCTCATAGCCTTGATTTCGGTGTACTTCATTAGTTCTCACCGTCCTGATCGGCCTTGGAGACAATCTTGGTCTTAATTGGAAGCTTGTGCTGAGCAAGACGGAGAGCCTCACGAGCAACTTCCTCTGGTACGCCATCAATCTCGAACATGATACGACCAGGCTTAACAACTGCTACCCACTCTTCTGGGTTACCCTTACCGGAACCCATGCGAGTCTCTGCAGGCTTTTTGGTGATTGGCTTATCTGGGAAGATAGTAATCCAAACCTTACCGCCACGCTTCATCTCACGGGTGAGAGCAATACGAGCAGCCTCAATCTGGCGGTTAGTAATCCAGTGAGCCTCCTCTGCACGGATGCCCCAGGAACCAAAATGCAGCTGGGTATTACCCTTTGCCTGGCCCTTCATGGAACCGCGCTGTACCTTACGGTGCAATACACGCTTTGGAGCAAGCATTAACGGCCCCTCCTCTCATTGCGAGCACGACGAGGACGAGCGGAGCCCTCAAGAGCTGGGTTAGGTGTTGGCTGTCCAGGCATCTTCTCGCCGTAATAAATCCAAACCTTGATACCAACAGCGCCCATGGTGGTGCGACCTGTAGCGGTACCATAGCCGATTGCAGCACGAAGGGTGTGCAGAGGCACGCGACCCTCACGGTACCACTCACGGCGGCCCATCTCAGCACCGTTCAGACGACCGGAGCACTGGATACGAATACCCTTAGCACCAGCCTTACGAGCGGACTGAACAGCCTTACGCATAGCGCGACGGAAAGCGACACGCTGCTCAAGCTGCTCCGCGATGGACTGAGCAACAAGGTTTGCGTCAAGCTCAGGACGCTTAACCTCGACAACATCAACGTTGACCTGACCCTTGCCGACCTTAGCAACACGCTCAAGATCTGCACGAAGTCCGTCAATCTCTGCACCCTTCTTGCCAATGACAATACCAGGACGTGCGGAGAAAATAGTTACCTTGACCTTATCGCCAGCGCGCTCGATATCAATACGAGCAACGGCTGCCTTCTCAAGGCGCTTCTCAAGATACTTGCGGATAGCAAGATCGTTGCCGAGCTGCTCGGCGTAGTCCTTATCGGCGTACCAACGAGAACGCCAGCTCTCGGTTACACCAAGACGGAAGCCTGTAGGCTGTACTTTCTGACCCATTCCTACGCCTCCTTTCGAGGTGCAACGACAACGGTAATGTGGCTCATGCGCTTGTTAATGCGGGAAGCCGAACCCTTTGCACGAGGACGAATACGCTTAAGCGTTGGGCCTTCGTCAACAAAAGCGGTCTTGACTACCAGGTTGTTAGCGCGGAGACCATTGTTGTTCTCGGCGTTAGCAACTGCAGAGCGCAGAACCTTAGCAACATCAGTAGCGGCAGCACGAGTCGAGAACTGAAGAACCTCAAGGGCCTTCTCGACAGACTTACCGCGGACAAGCGCGACAACTGCGCGAGCCTTACGAGGAGCAACGCGAACATACTTAGCTCTTGCGCGAACCTCAATAGAATCGGTGTTCTTAGCCATTTACTACACTCCCCCTATTTGGCCTTGTGACCGCGGAAGGTACGGGATGGGGAGAACTCGCCCAACTTGTGACCAACCATGGACTCGGTGACGTACACAGGTACATGCTTACGACCATCGTGAACAGCGATGGTGTGACCGACCATCTCAGGGAAGATGGTTGAGGAACGTGACCAGGTCTTGATAACGTCCTTCTTGCCAGCCTCGTTCATTGCAGCGACACGCGCAAGGAGGCGAGTCTCCACAAAGGGGCCTTTTTTGAGACTTCTGCTCATTTATCTACTCCTACTCGTGTCTTACTTGGACTTACGACGGCGAATGATCAGGCGGTTAGAAGCCTTCTTCGGGTCGCGGGTCTTATAACCCTTGGTTGGCTTACCCCATGGGGTGACGGAAGGACGACCAGAAGTGTGGTTCTTACCTTCACCACCACCGTGTGGGTGGTCAACAGGGTTCATGACAGTACCACGGACGGTAGGACGGACGCCTGCCCAACGGGAACGACCAGCCTTACCAACAACAATGTTGGAGTGCTCAGCGTTACCAACCTCACCGATGGTTGCACGGCAGGTCAGAAGAACACGACGGAGCTCGGAGGAAGGCATACGCAGAACTGCATAGCCGTTGTCCTTACCCATGAGCTGGACGGAAGTACCAGCAGCACGTGCCATTGCAGCACCCTTGCCAGGCTGGAACTCAACTGCGTGAACAAGAGTACCTACTGGAATCTGCTCAAGAGTGGTGCAGTTACCAGGCTTGATGTCGATGTCCTTGGTACCAGAAAGAACGGTGTCACCGACGCTCAGGCCCTCTGGGCAAAGGATGTATGCCTTTGCGCCGTCTGCATAGTGCAGAAGAGCAATACGAGCGGAACGGTTAGGATCGTACTCAACAGTAGCGACCTTAGCTGGGATGTCATCCTTGCGACGCTTGAAGTCGATACGACGGTACTGGCGCTTGTGGCCACCACCCTGGTGACGGGTAGTGATGCGGCCATTGTTGTTGCGGCCAGCCTTCTTTGGCAGAGGCTCGAGAAGGGACTTCTCGGGCTTATCAGTTGTAATCTCAGCAAAGTCTGAGATTGTCTGGAAGCGCCTGCCTGCGCTTGTTGGCTTTAGATGCCTAACTGCCATAAACAGTATCCCTTTCTTCTCCGTTGGCTAGCCCGCTTAAGGGAAAGTCGAGCTAACACCGGATTACCACGGTACCGCGCGTATCTACTATGCGCGGCATACGAACCCGTACCTCAAAAGAGGCACGGGAGAAAAACCTTACTCAGCAGAGTTATTACCGAAGATCTCGATAGTCTCACCAGCAGCGAGGGTAACAATAGCCTTCTTCCACTGGCGGGTCTTGCCTGCCTGCTGATAACGTACACGCTTGTTCTTTGGCTTAACAGAAAGTGTGTTTACCTTGGTGACGTGTACAGAGAAGAGCTTCTCTACAGCTGCAGCAATCTCTTCTTTACCTGCGTTACGAGCAACCTCAAAAGTGTACTTGCCCTGCTCCATCAGATCGAAAGCACGCTCTGAAACGATAGGACGAATGATGACCTCATAAGGAGAGTTCATTATGCGAGCACCTCCCCAAGCTGCTTAGCGACATCAGCGGACATAACAAGTGCGCCGTTGTCGATCAGGAAACGAGTAGTAACCTCAGAAACGCCGAAGATTGAAACCTTAGGAAGGTTACGGAAAGAGAGGTAAGTGTTGACGTCGTCGTCTGGGACGATGACGGTAACGCGCTTACCCTCAATACCGAGGTTCTGAAGTGCAGCCTTTGCCTGCTTGGTGGAAGGCTGAGCAAACTCGAGAGAGTCAACGAGGACAAGCTCGGAGTCTGCAACCTTGCCGGAGAGGACGGACCTCATAGCAAGCTTGACCATCTTGTTGTTAATACGACGTGCGTGGGAACGAGGGGTAGGTCCAAAGATGACGCCACCACCAGTCCACTGACCAGCACGAATAGAACCCTGGCGAGCACGACCAGTACCCTTCTGACGGTAAGGCTTAACGCCACCGCCGGATACCTCGTGACGGTTCTTTGTAGAGTGGGTACCCTGACGTGCGGATGCGTCCTGGCAGACTACAACCTGGTGCACAACAGGGATGTTTGGCTCAATGCCATAGACGTCAGAGGAGAGCTCGGCGTCGCCGACCTTCTTTCCCTCTACGTTCTTAATCTCATACTTGGACATGTTGTCTCCTTGTTAGCCTAAGTGTTTGCCTAAAGGCCCTTAGGCCATGCGGACCTGGACGAGGGCATTCTTGCCGCCAGGAACAGCACCCTTGATAAGCATGAGGTTCTGCTCAGCATCAACGCGGACAAGCTTAAGGTTCTTGACCGTAACGCGCTCTGCGCCCATGTGACCATACATGTGAAGGCCCTTACGAACGCGTGCAGGGTATGCGCACTGACCAATGGAACCTGGACGACGCTGGTTACGAGAACCGTGAGTCATTGGACCGCGAGAGAAGTTCCAGCGCTTAACGGTACCCTGGAAACCCTTACCCTTAGAAGTGCCTGTTACGTCAACAGCGGTGACCTCAGAGAAGTCAGCAACTGTGACAACATCGCCGGTCTTGTGCTCAGAAGCATCCTCAACGCGGACCTCGCGGAGGTAACGCATTGGCTCGACGCCCTGTGCCTTGAAGTGACCAGCCATTGGCTTGTTGACATGCTTCTCGGAGATGTCGCCGAAGCCAATCTGTACGGCATTGTAGCCGTCCGTCTCAACAGTCTTTACCTGTGAAACGGTGCAGGGGCCAGCAAGAACGACGGTAACAGGAACGACGTTGTCGTTCTCGTCCCATACCTGGGTCATGCCCAGCTTGCGGCCGAGGATGGTATTAACCATGCTCTTTCCTAACCTTCGGTGGTCATGGGACCTTGAGAGCACATCGGGTACTCTTCCCCAGCGGACCACGTCCTGTACATACTGCCTTTAGACATAATTGTCCTGTTTGAGCAGCCCGTCTACTTTACACTCATTTTTGACAAGAAACAAGCCTAAAATCTCTAAAAGATGAACGCTTTGTGAAGAGCGTTTGATACCTTCTAGCTGCGAGATCTTTCTTCTCGCCTATTTTGCGAGGTCAAACCGCTGACCCGGGCGTATCCATTGGCGAGAAACCCAAGGAATTTTGAAAAGTTTTTTCAAAAAATTTTGTAAAAACAATCCGCGATAATAACTTTGCCAAAATCAGGCTGCCAAGACTAAGCAGCTAAGGCTAGGCAACTAAGACCAAGCAGCCAAAAGTTTCTTGAGCAATGCTTCGCAACCCTCAGTAACATCCTCATACGTCAGATCAAAATTGCCTGAGTACCATGGGTCCGCAATATCACGAGGCTTCTCCGTCCAATCAAGGAGCAGCGAAACCTTTCCAAGCGAATCATCCTTTAGTATGCGCATCATGTTGCGCAGGTTATTGTGGTCCATGCCAATGAGGTAATCAAAGTTCTCGTAATCTGAGCGAGTCATCTGCCTCGCACGATGATTGCCGCAACAAATCCCCTCTTGCTGAAGCTTGCGTCGCGTACGAGGATCAACAGAGTTACCAATCTCTTCAGTGGAGGTTGCTGCTGAGTCGATGACAAACGAGTCTGCGAGACCATTTTTCTTGACAAGGTCCTGCATAACGTACTGCGCCATCGTTGACCTGCAGATATTTCCATGGCACACAAAGAGGATTTTTGTCATGCGGGAGTAATTTGGCCGAGCGTTTACCGAGCAGCCGGTGTTTAGCTGGCTACTTGCATTCTGCTGACCACTTATGTTCTGCGAGCTTTCCTGCATCTCTTCTCCTGTGCGCTATAAAAGTATTCGCTTCCCTATTCTACGGGTTTCTCGCCAAGTGCAGATGTGAGTTACGTCTAGAAAAGTCTGCCTGAAAAGTACAAAGAATCTGTATTTCCGCCACCGATTCTTTAACAAAATCAGGCAAATCCACAGATTCTTTGATGTATTTAGGCAAAATTTACAGATTCTTTGAAGAAATCAGGCGCACGTGGTCGTGTCCCGAAAAGTGGTGTAAGCAAGCATTTCAGGTGTTTAAAAGAAGTGCGGTTATTTCCTAAAATATAGTCACCACAACCAATTCAGAAAGGAAATAACCGCAATGCAAACTCTACACGAAACTGAGCTCACCTACACCCAAGATCACAAATTAGATTTAAACGGTATGGCACGAACACTGCTTGAAGACTTAGTAAATACCGTAATGGTTGAACAAGTAGAAGAGCTTGGTTGTGTTCGTAATGGATACCGTGAGCGAAAGCTGGTAACTTCAGTTGGCACTCTTACCTTAAAAATACCTAAACTTCGTGAAGGAACCTATTTTCCTGACGATATCGTCAGTAAGTGGAGCAGGTGTGATACAGCCCTTGCAAGTTGTATCTGTGATATGTGGACCCAAGGTATTTCAAGCAGAAAGGTAGAAAAGGCACTGAGTGAGCTTGGTGTTGAAAAAATCAGCAGAAGCAGAGTCTCGAGACTTGTTAAGTCTTTAGATGAAGAGGTAGATGACTTAAGACACAGCTCTTTGTCTTTTGACAGATGGCCTTACCTTTGGCTTGATGCAACCTATATTCCTATACGAGAAGCAGGACATACAACCAAGCGTGCTGTTGTTATTGCTATAGCTGTAAACACAGAGGCTAAAAGACAAATCATAGGGCTTGAGTGTATAGATACCGAGTCATATCTATCTTGGAAAGACTTCCTTATATCTTTGAGAGAGCGAGGACTTAGTGGCGTAAAACTTGTTATCTCTGATGCCCACGCTGGTCTTGTAAGAGCAATCGGTGAGGTACTCACAGGCGCTGCCTGGCAAAACTGTCTTTGTCACTTAGAGAGAAATGTCTTTGATAGATGTAGAACAAAAGCTCAGGGAAAAGCAGTTATTGCTGCTATGAAGCATACCTTTGAAGCTAGTGATACTGATTTGGTACGCACTGGCTTTGAGCACCTCTATGAAGTGTATGAAAAGATAGATCCAAAAGGAGCACGTCTTCTAGAAGAGTCAGAGCCCTATGTACTAACTTATCTGGACTTTCCAAAAGAACACGCTCACTGGATACGTACAAACAATCTCTGTGAAAGACTCAACAAAGAGATAAAGAAGCGTACACGTGTTGTTGGAGTATTTCCCTCCAAACAAGCTATGCTTCGCCTTGTAGGAGCGGTATGTATCGATCAAAACGAAGAGTGGTTTGTAGCAACGCACTTCATGGATAAACGCTCTCTTCTCTTTGAAGAACCTCCTAAGAGAGAGTCATGTACACAAGAGACCATTAACCATCTCATACAAGTAATTGATAGTGACTTTAACGCTTGTAGAGAGGTGGCATAATGTAGGCTAGAAGGTAGTAAGGAAATAGCCTTACACCACTTTTTGAGACGTAACTGCGCACGTCAGGCTCGCGCCGCCCATCTGGGGAGAAACCCGTCCACTTCCAGCATATGCGCACAAGAAACCCGGTATCCACACGAAATGGATGCCGGGTTGAAATCGCTTGCAACCCGTGTTCGCACGGTCTCCGCACGTGGTCCTACGCTCATGGTCCTTCGTATGTGGTCCTTCGTACGTGATTCTTCGCACGTGGTTCAACGTCACTCACGCAAAAACCCTCCCGCGCAAAGATGCGCAGGAGGGTTTGCAAGTTGGATTAAGCCGTATGCTTAGAGCTTGATCTCGATATCGACACCAGCTGGAAGGTCGAGACGCATAAGCGAATCAACGGTAGAAGCGCTTGGGTCGAGAATATCGATGAGACGCTTGTGAGTACGCATCTCAAACTGATCACGGGAATCCTTATCCTTGTGTGGGGAGCGGATAACCGTGTAAAGGTTACGCTCGGTTGGCAGAGGGATAGGACCGGAAACACGCGCACCTGTCTTCTGTGCGGTGTCAACAATCAGCTTAGCGGACTGATCAATGACCTCGTGATCATAGCCCTTGAGGCGAATCCTGATCTTCTGGCTTGACACTTTGGGTACCTCCATAAATGAGCTAGAGCTCGTGGTCGTTTACTTAGGATGCAGAGCCGCCGTTTTTGGCGACAATCTCTTCGCGTACAGCGTTAGGAACGGGCTCGTAAGAATCGAACTGCATGGTGTAGCTCGCGCGGCCCTGGGTCTGGGAACGAAGGTCGGTTGCATAACCGAACATCTCACCAAGAGGCACCTTAGCGCGGATGACCTTGGCGTCCATACGATCGTCCATACCCTCAATCTTGCCACGACGGGAAGAAAGGTTGCCCATAACGTCGCCCATGTACTGCTCAGGTGTCTCAACCTCAACAGACTCAACTGGCTCGAGAAGGACAGGGTTGGACTTCTTGAGAGCATCCTTAATTGCCATAGAACCAGCAATCTTAAATGCTGCCTCAGAAGAGTCGACCTCGTGGTAAGAACCGTCAACAAGGGTGACCTTGATGTCGACTACTGGGTAACCAGCAATGACACCGTTCTCAAGAGCCTCGCGGATGCCCTTATCGATAGATGGGATGTACTCCTTAGGAATGACACCACCAACGATAGCGTTGACAAACTCGTAACCCTTGCCCTCTTCCTGTGGCTCAAGGTCGATGACTGCGTGGCCATACTGACCCTTACCACCGGACTGACGGACAAACTTGCCCTCAGCGTGGCTTACTGCCTTACCAGCAGTCTCACGGTAAGCAACCTGTGGCTTACCAACGTTGCAGTCAACCTTAAACTCACGACGGAGACGGTCAACAATAATCTCAAGGTGAAGCTCGCCCATACCAGCAATGATGGTCTGGCCGGTCTCGTGATCAGTGTGAACCTGGAAGGTTGGGTCCTCTTCAGCCAGCTTAGCAAGGCCGATGGACATCTTCTCCTGCTCAGCCTTGGTCTTAGGCTCAACAGCAACGTCGATAACAGGATCTGCGAAGCTGATGGACTCAAGGATGATTGGGTTCTTCTCGTCACAAAGAGTGTCACCAGTAGTGGTGTTCTTCAGACCAACGCATGCAACGATGTCGCCTGCGGAGCACTCGTCACGGTCAACACGGTCGTTTGCGTTCATCTCAAGGATGCGGCCAAAGCGCTCACGGTTGTCCTTGACGGAGTTGTAGACGTAAGAACCTGCCTCTGCCTGACCAGAGTAAACACGAATGTAGGTAAGCTTACCAACATAAGGGTCAGTCATAATCTTGAATGCAAGAGCGGAGAATGGCTCCTTAACGTCTGCGTGACGGACAGCCTCGTCACCCTTAGGAGTGACACCGTCAATCTCTGGAACATCCAGAGGGCTTGGAAGGAAGTCGATGACTGCGTCCAGAAGCTCCTGGATACCCTTGTTCTTGTAAGCAGAGCCAACAAAGACAGGGTTAATCTGACCAGCAAGAACGCCAGCACGAAGAGCACCCTTAAGGGTCTCAACGTCAACCTCTTCACCCTCGAGAACAGCCATCATGACGTCCTCAGAGAAGTCAGAAGCTGCCTCAAGAAGCTCTTCACGCTTCTCAGCTGCAATCTCTGCAAACTCTGCAGGAATCTCGTCGAGTGGCTCAGGGTAAATCATGCCCTTTGCATCCTCTTTGAAGTCCCATGCAGTGTTAGTGACAAGGTCGATAAGACCCCAGAAGTTGGACTCAGCACCCATTGGGACCTGAGCTGCAATTGCGTTTGCGCCGAGGCGGTCACGCATGGTCTGGATTGCACGGAAGAAGTCTGCGCCTACGCGGTCAAACTTGTTGATGAATGCAATACGAGGTACGCCGTACTTGGTTGCCTGACGCCAAACGGTCTCGGACTGTGGCTGAACGCCTGCAACTGCGTCGAAGACTGCAACTGCGCCGTCCAGAACACGAAGAGAACGCTCAACCTCAGCGGTAAAGTCAACGTGACCTGGGGTGTCGATGATCTGGATGACGTGGTCTTTCCAGAAGCAAGTGGTAGCTGCGGAAGTAATGGTTACGCCGCGCTCCTGCTCCTGAACCATCCAGTCCATGGTTGCTGCACCGTCGTGGACCTCACCAATCTTGTGGGTCTTACCGGTGTAGTAAAGAATACGCTCCGTAGTGGTGGTCTTACCAGCATCGATGTGAGCCATGATGCCGATGTTGCGGAGGTCTTTAAGATTGTACTTAGTCTTAGCCATTTGTTTGCTACTCCTGAATTCCGACTAGAAGCGGTAGTGGGAGAAGGCGCGGTTGGCCTCAGCCATCTTGTACAGGTCCTCACGGCGCTTGACGGATGCACCTACGCCGTTAGTTGCGTCGATGATCTCGTTTGCAAGACGCTCTGCCATGGTCTTCTCTTTACGGCTACGGCTGAAAGTGACCATCCAGCGGATAGCAAGAGTAGTTGCACGACGGGAGTTGACCTCCATTGGGACCTGGTAAGTAGCGCCACCAACACGCTTAGGCTTAACCTCAAGTGTTGGGCGAATGTTATCCATAGCCTTCTTGAAGACAGTGAGAGCATCCTCGCCAGTCTTCTCTGCGACGATGTCAAATGCACCGTAGACAATGCGCTCTGCGGTTGCTTTCTTGCCGTCGAGAAGGACCTTGTTAATAAGCTGGGTTACCAGACGATTGTTGTAGACGGCGTCAGGCATAACCTCACGACGTACTGCTGCTGCGCGACGCGGCATATTAATCTCCTAAGAACTAGTTCGAGTAGTGGACGTGATTACTTAGCACGCTTAGTGCCGTAACGGGAACGGCCCTGAGCACGATTCTGAACTGCTGCGCAGTCGAATGCACCGCGAACAACCTTGTAACGAACACCAGGAAGGTCACGGACACGGCCGCCACGAACCAGAACAATGGAGTGCTCCTGGAGGTTGTGGCCCTCACCAGGAATGTAAGCGGTTACCTCAATGCCATTAACAAGACGAACACGAGCAACCTTACGGAGTGCTGAGTTAGGCTTCTTTGGCGTAGTGGTGAAAACGCGGGTGCAAACACCACGCTTCTGTGGGTTGTGCTGAAGAGCGGCGTTCTTAGACTTTGACTTGACGCTCACGCGGCCCTTACGTACGAGCTGGTTAATAGTAGGCAAGATCTTCTCCTTCTTATACCTATCTACCTGCAGTTTTACATATTCGAAAGGCGACACAGCACTGTCCCCTTGGAATTACGCAGGGAAGTACTTTACGCTGATGAAAGCCACATGTCAACAAGCCACTGTGCCGGGCGTATCTATACTTCATAGAAATTACACGAGTGACAAGTTTTAATTTTAGATAAAGGAGTCTTTGTTTTCAAAAAACTATAAATTTGGCGAGAAATGCCTTGGTTAAGGATGACTCTAAGCTCAAGAGACTAACTTCAAAACAGCAATTACTTCTTCGCCGTCTTTCTCGCCCGTCTCAACAAATCCATATGAACGATAGAGATCTTGCGCGACCTTATTTTTGGGTTCATAGGAAAGCCAACAAAACTTTGCTGGTCCTCGGACACCTTGAGCTTAAGAATGTCCCACACGTTTCTTCCGTTTATGTGCTGAAGACTTAACATACGGTATCAATCAAAAGTCCATTGCTTGTTGATATAAAAAGCGACAAACTTCTACTTTCCTAGTGCTGATGAGCAGCGTGAGCAAGACCGACGCTAATAAGCGTAATGACATGATCATCAGCAAGAGAATAAATGACGCGACGACCATCTCTTTTTGCAGCTACCAGACCACGATCGCGCAGAAGGCGGAGCTGATGAGAAGTAGCAGACTGAGAAACAGAGAGAAGCTCCTGCAGTTCAGTTACACTCTTCTCGCCCAAAAGAAGAGCTCCCAAAATCTGGAAACGTGTAAAGTCAGAAAGCGCATCATAAATTTGAGTAGCATCATAGATGATATCGTCATTAGTAAGAAACTCGTGCAGTTGTTCTTCAGAAACGCACTCGCAAATATTGTTTGTATGCTCACACTCGTGAGAATGATTAATCATGATACTTCCTACTCTTTACAACTCAAAACTCTGAGTACACAGGGCTTCTCGCTAAATATTGTTTGTAATGTACCTTAGTATATACCGACTCTGCGTCGTTCAAGCCTATAAAAAGAGGACTCCAGCTAACGGCTGAAGTCCTCTTCTGTATCGGAGTCAATCTCCGAAAAAGTTTGATGTATCAGGCGAGATTATTTACTCGTCTTCGCCGTCTGCCTCAGCGTCCATACGGACAACCTGATTAAGAAGGTCATCCAGAGAACCAAGATCCTCGTTGATTACATCAGGGCTAACCTCGTCGGAAGAAGAACCGATGAGTGTCTCGGTGTAATCAGAGTGAGTGGATGGAGCTGCAGAGCCCAGCATCAAGCCGCCATCGCCTTCTGGCGAGAAGACCATGTTGAGCAGCTGAGAAAGATCCTCAGAATCTGCCTCATCCTCTTCTGGCTCAAGGATGTAGAGGAGGTTACGAGCCTCAAGGCCATCGCGGAGCTCCTCGATTGCCTTTGCACCAATACCATCGATGCGAAGCAGGTCTTCCTCGGTCTTACCGATAAGATCGCCTACGGTCTCAATGCCAACCTCGCTGAACTTGTTGGTCCAACGCTGTGACACGCCAAGATCGTCGAAGAGGTACAGCTTTGCGTCCTCGCTCGAAAGCGTGCGGCCATTCTTGGAGTAAACGCCACCGTTGTAATCCTCGTTGACCCAGTCAAGCTGCTTAGGAAGCTGCTCCTCGATGTCCTTAAGCTCTGCTGGTGCCCAGTCTGGAAGAGACTTAGCAAGAGAAGAAGTTGGGCCATCAATCTTGGTGCCGTGGTAGGTAAGCTCAACATCGCTGTATGCGGAGAGACCAGTACCTGCAGGAATCTGCTTACCAACAATAACGTTGGACTTGAGGTCAAGCAGGTGGTCAACGTCGCCCTCGATAGCTGCAGAGGTAAGAACGCCTGCAGTACGGATGAACGATGCACTGGAGAGCCAAGAATCGATAGAGCTTGCAACCTTCAGAGTACCAAGGATTGCTGGCTCTGCCTCTGGTGGAGTACCACCAGCAAGGGCAATGTTCTGGACAGTCTCTGCAAAGACATAGCGGTCCACATACTGACCAAGCAGGTACGAAGAGTCACCTGGGTTGGTAACCTGAACACGACGAAGCATCTGACGTGCGATAACCTCGATGTGCTTATCGTTGAGTTCTACACCCTGGGAGGTATAGACGTCCTTAACGGACTCAACGAAGGTATGCATAGTGGACTCAATGTCAGTGAGTCGACGGAGCATACGGAAGTTGACGAAGCCGCGGGTAATCTGGTCACCAGCACGGACAACAACGCCATCCTCAATACCAGGCATGAAGCGGACAGATGCAGGTACACGCCACTCCTCGATGACACGAGAAGCATCGTCTGCATCAACAATACGCAGCAGGTACTCGGTGGTCTCTGGGGTAATGTGAAGAACACCAGAAACAGGAGCCAGGTCAGCCTCGCGACCAAGAATCTTCTCGTTGACGTTGCCGACGACGTCGAACATACGAGCAACGGTAGGAAGACCCTGCGTAATATCGTCTGCGCCTGCAACACCACCGGAGTGAATGGTACGCATGGTCAACTGAGTACCAGGCTCACCAATGGACTGAGCTGCGATAATACCAACTGCAGTACCAATGTTGACAGGACGACGGGTGGAAAGATCCCAGCCGTAACACTTCTGGCAGACGCCGTACTTAGACTTACAGGTCAGAAGCGCACGGAGCTGAACCTTAGCAAGGCCGTGCTCAACAAGACGCTCAAGATCCTGCTTGGACTCAACATAGCCACCAGCAGGGATAAGAACCTCGCCAGTGTTTGGATCGCAGACATCCTCAAGGGTGCAGCGGCCAATCAGGTCAGTATCAACAGAAGTCTGACCAGGCTTAATCAGAGGATAGGTAACTGCCTCATCAGTGCCGCAGTCCTCCTCGCGGACAATGACATCCTGTGCAACGTCGACGAGTCGACGAGTCAGGTAACCAGAGTCGGAGGTGTGGGATGCGGTATCTACCAGACCCTTACGAGCGCCGTAGGTAGAAATGAAGTACTCGAGAGGCTCAAGACCCTCGCGGAAGTTTGCCTTAATTGGAAGGTCGATGGTTTCACCGGACATATCCGCCATCAGGCCTCGCATACCAGCAAGCTGGCGAAGCTGTGTCTTAGAACCACGAGCTCCAGAGTCAGCCATCATGTAAATTGGGTTGTTCTCTGCAAAGCCTGTAAGCATCTCAGAGCCGAGAAGATCGGTGCACTCGGTCCATGCGTTGACAACCTCAACGTGACGCTCTCGCTCGGAAAGGAAGCCGTCCTCGTAGTACTCGTTGATCTGGTCAACGCGGTCCTGTGCCTCCTGAAGCAGCTGTGGCTTGTGTGGAGGAATGACAGCGTCCCAAACAGAAACAGTCAGACCAGCAAGAGTTGCGTAGTGGAAACCAGTCTTCTTGATGTTATCCAGAATTGGCTCAACATCAGCCATTGGGTAACGGTCGCAGCAATCGTTGACCAGAACACCAATGTCGGACTTAACCATCTTGTAGTTGATGTATGGGTAATCCTCTGGCAGGCACTGACGGTTGAAGATAATGCGACCAACAGTGGTCTCAAAACGCTTGGTGCCCTCAGTGACGTCCAGGTCCTCATACTGACCGCGGCCAGTCATAACGCGGAAGATAGCACGATCGCTATCAGCAACGTTTGCATCCTTGGAGCTTACGCGGACAACAACCTTTGCCTGAAGATCAAGGTCACGGTTGGCCTCAATAGCCAGAAGAGCATCCTCAAAGCTTGCAAAGGTAAGAGTCTTAGCGTCTTCACCGGTCTTCTCGGAAGTGAGGTAGTAGACACCAAAGACCATATCCTGAGAAGGAACGGTCAGAACCTTACCAGAAGCAGGGCTTCTGAGGTTGTTGCTGGAGAGCATCAGAATGCGAGCCTCTGTCTGTGCCTGAGTAGAAAGTGGCACGTGGACAGACATCTGGTCGCCGTCGAAGTCTGCGTTGAATGGTGCGCAGACCAGAGGGTGCAAGTGGATTGCCTTACCCTCGATAAGGACTGGCTCAAATGCCTGGATAGACAGACGGTGAAGGGTAGGTGCGCGGTTGAGAAGAACGAGGCGGTCCTGAATGACCTCATCCAGAACGTCCCAAACAACTGGGGTACCACGGTCAATAGCGCGCTTTGCGCCCTTAATGTTTTCAACCTTGCGGAGCTCAACCAAACGACGCATGACAAATGGCTTGAAGAGCTCAAGTGCCATAGCAGATGGAAGACCGCACTGGTGCAGCTTCAGGTGTGGGTCAACAACAATGACGGAACGGCCAGAGTAGTCAACACGCTTACCCAGAAGGTTCTGACGGAAGCGACCCTGCTTACCCTTAAGGGCCTCAGCAAGAGACTTCAGAGGACGTCCACCACGACCAGTGACTGGACGACCACGGCGACCGTTGTCAAACAGAGCGTCAACGGACTCCTGAAGCATGCGCTTCTCGTTGTTAACAATGATAGAAGGTGCCTCAAGGTCAAGCAGGCGCTTAAGACGATTGTTACGGTTAATAACACGACGATACAAATCGTTTAAGTCGGAAGCTGCAAAACGGCCACCATCAAGCTGAACCATAGGACGAAGATCAGGTGGAATAACTGGTACAACGTCAAGGATCATGTTAGCTGGATCGTTACCACCCTTGAGGAAAGCGTCAACAATCTCAAGGCGCTTAATGGCCTTCTCGCGCTTCTGCTTCTGAGCATCCTCATTGGCGATAATAGCGCGGAGCTCCTTGGCCTCTTTCTCAAGGTCAATGTTGGAGAGAAGGTCACGTACTGCCTCTGCGCCCATGCCACCCTTGAAGTAGATGCCGTAGTAGCGCTTAAGCTCGGAGAACAGACCTTCATCGGAGATGAGCTCTCTAGTCTCAAGCTGCATGAACTTCTCGAAAGCCTCACGACGAAGTGTCTTCTCTTCCTCGTACTCTTCCTCAAGATCAGCGACGCCTGCACGAATCTCGTCCTCAGAAAGAGGCTCAAAATCGCCAAACTCGTCATCCTGTGGCTGGCCCTGCTCGCGAAGACGTGCGATCTGATCGTCACGCTCTGCGTCAAGCTCTTCGAGGTCTGCTGCAAGCTCCTCACGAAGATCGTCTACGTCAGCCTCACGTGCCTCAGTGTCAACACTGGTGATTACGTAAGATGCAAAGTAGAGGACTTTCTCGAGATCCTTGCTCTTGATATCAAGAAGACGTGCCAGAGGGAAGCTGGTTGGGCTCTTGAAGTACCAAATGTGGCTTACAGGAGCAGCAAGCTCGATGTGGCCCATGCGGTCACGACGAACCTTTGCGGTGGTTACTTCAACACCGCAGCGCTCGCAGGTAATGCCCTTGAAGCGAATGCCTTTGTACTTACCGCAGGCGCACTCCCAGTCCCTTACAGGTCCAAAGATCTTCTCGCAGAAAAGGCCGTCCTTTTCTGGTTTAAGGGTACGGTAGTTGATGGTCTCAGGCTTCTTTACCTCGCCATAGGACCAACCGCGGATATCATCAGCAGACGCTAGAGAAATTTTAATAGCGTCAAATTCAGTGGAATCGAAATCTGCCACAGTCGCTACTCCTTATCGGTGGTCGCGTCGCCTACAAGTGCGGATGCACCCTCAGCGTCTTGGGACAGGTCGGAAGCGGTTACCTCAGTGAAGCCAAGGTCGTTGAGGATCTCAACAGCGTTCTTCTCCTCAGGATCTGTGACCTTTGCGGTATTTGCACGCTTACGATAGGAGATTGGCTCAATGTCAAGTGCCAGGGAGCGAATCTCTTTGACCAGAACCTTGAAGGACTCAGGAATTCCTGCAGTAGGAATGTTCTCGCCCTTAACAATGGACTCGTAGGTCTTAACACGGCCGTTGGTATCGTCAGACTTAACGGTGAGGATCTCCTGGAGGACGTTAGCAGCACCGTATGCATACAGTGCCCAAACCTCCATCTCACCAAAGCGCTGACCGCCGAACTGTGCCTTACCACCCAGAGGCTGCTGGGTAACAAGAGAGTAAGGACCAGTTGAACGTGCGTGGATCTTATCGTCAACCATGTGGCCGAGCTTCAGAATGTAAGAAACACCAACGGTAATTGGGCTCTTGAATGCCTCGCCGGTACGACCATCGTAGAGGGTAGTCTTACCACGCTCGTTGAGCTGTGGAACAAACTCCTCACGCATGTCCTCGCCGTACTCCTTGAGAGCCTTGTTGATCATGTTGATGTTGGTGCGGCGAACAATCTCTGCAACGGACTCATCAGTAGCACCGTCAAAGAGCGGTGTTGCAACAGGAATTGGGCCCTCAACGTAACGCTTAGAATCTGCGTCATCGTCATCCCAACCGTGTGCAGCGCCCCAACCAAGGTGGCACTCAAGCAGCTGACCAACGTTCATACGGGAAGGAACGCCCAGTGGGTCGAGAATAACGTCTACTGGGGTACCGTCTGCCATGTAAGGCATGTCCTCAACTGGGAGAACCTTACAAATAACACCCTTGTTACCGTGACGACCAGCGATCTTATCGCCCTGCTGGATCTTTCTGCGCTGAGCAACAAAGACGCGGACCAGGTCGTTTACTCCTGGAGGCAGGTCGTCTCCAGCCTCACGGCTGAAGCGGACAACGTCAACAACGCGGCCATAGGAGCCGTGTGGCATCTTAAGGGAAGTATCACGAACATCGTGTGCCTTAGCACCGAAGATTGCACGAAGCAGGCGCTCTTCTGCGGTCAGAGCAGTCTCGCCCTTAGGAGTGACCTTACCAACCAGAATATCGCCAGGGCCAACCTCAGCGCCGATGCGGATGATACCGTCATCGTCGAGGTTTGCGAGCATATCCTCACCAAGGTTTGGAATCTCGCGGGTAATCTCCTCAGCACCAAGCTTGGTGTCACGAGCATCAATCTCGTGGCGGGAAATGTTAACGGAAGTCAGAAGGTCTTCCTGAACAACGCGCTCGGAGACGATAATACCGTCCTCGTAGTTGTAGCCTTCCCATGGCATATAAGCAACGGTAAGGTTTGCACCAAGTGCCAGCTCAGAGTGGTCAACAGATGGACCGTCTGCGATTGGCTGGCCTTTCTCGACCTGCTGTCCAACAGTGACGATTGGACGGTGGTTGATGCAAGTGGACTGGTTGGAGCGCTCGTACTTAGGAAGATCGTAGCGCTGAGAACCGTGCTCATCGGAGTAGATGACAACGTGAGCTGCGTCTACCTCGGTGACCTCGCCGGCAAACTCTGCACAAATAAGCTCACCAGAGTCCTGAGCTGCGCGACCCTCCATGCCAGTTCCAACAAATGGAGCGTGGGACTGAATCAGAGGCACTGCCTGACGCTGCATGTTTGCACCCATGAGGGTACGCTTTGCGTCGTCGTGCTCAAGGAATGGAATGAGGTTAGCTGCGACGGAGAGAAGCTGACGTGGAGAAACGTCCATGTAGTCAACATCCTCAACAGGAACCTGTGCAGGTGCACCGAAGGAACCGTCGAAGTCGCGGGTACGTGCAATAACGCGGTCTGCATCAACAATCTTGCCGTCTGCGTCAACCTCAACAAACTTCTTAGACTTAGGGTCAATTGGGGTGTTAGCAGGAGCAATAATGTGATTCTCCTCCTCGTCTGCAGTCATCCAGACAATGTCGTCAGAGACAACACCGCCTGTGACCTTACGATAAGGAGCCTCGATAAAACCGTACTCATTTACGTGAGCGTACAGTGCCAAGGAGCCGATAAGACCAATGTTTGGTCCCTCAGGAGTCTCGATTGGGCACATACGGGAGTAGTGCGAGTTATGAACGTCGCGGACTGCGGTAGGAACGTTGGTACGACGGCTGGAGCCGGACTTGTGTCCTGCAAGACCGCCAGGTCCCAGAGCAGAAAGACGACGCTTGTGGGTCAAACCAGCAAGTGGGTTTGCCTGATCCATGAACTGCGAAAGCTGAGAAGAACCGAAGAACTCCTTGATTGCAGCAACAATTGGACGGATGTTAATCAAAGACTGTGGAGTGATGTCGTCCGCGTCCTGAGATGCCATACGCTCACGGACAACACGCTCCATGCGGCTCATACCAATGCGGAACTGGTTCTGGACCAGCTCGCCAACGGTACGGACGCGGCGGTTGCCAAAGTGGTCAATGTCATCAAGGTGCTTAGACTCATCACCTGCATGCACTGCAAGAAGGTACTGAAGAGCTGCGACAATGTCCTCTTTGGTAAGGACACGAACGTCTGCAGGAATCTCTTCCTCAAGCTTCTTGTTGATCTTGTAACGACCAACGCGAGCAAGGTCATAGCGCTGCTCGTTGAAGAAGAGGCCGTCAAGCAGAGAACGGGCGGAGTCAACAGTTGGTGGCTCGCCTGGACGCTGACGACGATAAATCTCGATAAGAGCATCCTCACGTGTAGTTGCAACGTCACGCTCAAGTGTGTTGCGAACAACATCGGAATCACCGAGGAGCGAGAGGATCTCGTCATCGGTAACAGCGATGCCAAGTGCACGGAGGAAGACGGTAGCGCTCTGGCGACGCTTGCGGTCAATGGAGACGACCAGGTGGCCGCGCTTATCAACCTCAAACTCAAGCCATGCACCACGTGCAGGAATGAACTGAGACTTGTGGACCAGAACACCGTTGTCCATCTCTGACGAGAAGTACACGCCAGGTGAACGGACGAGCTGTGAAACCACAACGCGCTCAGAACCGTTGATGATGAAGGTACCGCGCTCAGTCATCAGTGGGAAATCACCCATGAAGACAAGCTGCTCCTTCATCTCACCAGTCTCTTTGTTGACAAAACGGACGTCAACAAAAAGAGGTGCTTGATATGAAATGTCTTTTGCACGACACTCAGCCATTGAATTGGCAGGGTCGCCGAACTGATGGTCACCAAAGGTGACCTGCATGGTTCCAGCGCTGTTCTCAATTGGCGAGAACTCAGCGAAGGACTCTGCAAGGCCCTCTCCCATAAAGCGCTCAAATGATTCCTTCTGTACAGAAATCAGATTTGGCAGCTCCATAGCTGCGGGAATCTTACTGAACGTCCTGCGTCCAGTATGCGCCTGAGGCGTGGTGAGGGAAGTCTTTTTAGCGGTAGACACCAGGTTGTCCTCCTTCAAAAGGGTGGAAGGTGGCAATTGTCGCAACCTAGTAATTTAGTCAAGATTTTAATGCGCGTCAACAGAAAAACACTTGATTTTTTAAGACGTTTTGACTATATTATCGCGTTTATGTTTTTCAACTGCACAAACGTTATGTTGCAGGTAAATCCTTAACTAACTCGTCTTTTCTAGTTGTGAAGATTTTGTGGAGAAGGTCCACGGAGACAGAAATAGCTTTCGGTGAGCGGCGCTCCCCTGCCGCCGTGCTCCACACGGTACTTCATGCGCTGCGAGCGCACGGGTTTCTCGCCAGGCGCGTCGGCCTTTTGCTGCACGCGCCTGAAAAGTGCAAAGAATCTGTATTTGAGCCACCGATTCTTTAACAAAATCAGGCAAATCCACAGATTCTTTTGCATTTTTAGGCAAAAGTTACAGATTCTTTGAGGAAATCAGGCGCGAGAAAAACTAGGGTAAGTCACGCAGGAAGCTAGAGCAATCACGCAGGATTTATGAGCCTGAAATTGACACCAAGTCTGAGCAAAAATACTCAGATAAGGCGAGAAAAACAGGCAAATCACTCAGACATGGCGAGAAAATCCGGCAAACAGCTCAGACTTGATGCTCTTTTCAGGCTGCTGCAAAAGCGCCATGCTTGATGCACTTTTCAGGCTGCTGCAAACGCATCCAAGCTCCTTGCACTCCAAGCACACCGGGTTTCTCGCCAGGCAAATAAAAAGAGGCCAGACCGAAGTCTGACCTCTCCAGTAAGCAATGTAGGATGGACTTACTTAAGGGTGACGGTAGCGCCAGCCTCCTCGAGCTGAGCCTTAGCAGCCTCAGCGTCCTCCTTCTTAGCGCCCTCGAGGACAGCCTTAGGAGCACCCTCGACGACCTCCTTTGCCTCCTTGAGGCCAAGGTTGGTAAGAGCGCGGACAACCTTGATGACGCCGATCTTGTTGTCGCCGAAGCCCTCGAGGACAACGTCAAAGTTGGTCTTCTCCTCTGCCTCCTCAGCAGCGCCACCAGCTGCAGGAGCAGCAGCGACAGCTACAGGAGCAGCAGCGGAAACGCCGAAGACGTCCTCAAGCTCGTGAACGAGCTCAGAAAGCTCGAGTGCTGGCATCTCTTTAAGGGCCTCAATGATCTCATCTTTAGTGACAGCCATGTCAATTCTCCTTTTTAAACGATGCAGCCTTTGTACTGCATCTGGGCAAAAGCCCGGCTTGTATGTGTGCGTTTAAGTGCGTCTACACTCTCACGCGGTTTGCGCCAATGCGCGGGTACAACAAAACGTTGCTTATGCAGCGTTCTTCTGATCTGCGACTGCAGAAAGAGCGGTTGCGAGTCCACGAGCTGGACCAGCGCAAACCTGTGCAATACCGGTAAGTGGGCTTGCAACAACGAAGACAAGCTTTGCAATGAGCTCCTCGCGAGAAGGAAGATCTGCGTAAGCCTTTGCCTCGTCAGCAGTAAGTGCCTGACCATCAGCGATACCACCAATGAACTCAACTTTCTTGAGCTTCTTGGCCTGATCCTTGATGACCTTAGCGGCCTCGACAGGATCATTCTCATAGAAAACGTATGCGCAGGTACCGGCGAGCATCTCGTCAATCTCTGGCATACCAGCGTTCTTAAGAGCAATCTTGACGATGTTGTTCTTATAGACCTTCATGTGAGCGCCCGCTGCGGTAAGTGCGCGGCGAAGCTCCTGAGTCTCCTTTACGGAGAGACCACGATAGTCGATAACGAACAGGCCCTTGGAGTTGTCGAGAGAAGCAGAAACCTTCTCGAGCAAATCAAGTTTAGACTGAGCTGGCATGTAGTACACCTCCTTTATCATGTCTCAGGCACGAGCGCCAACAGGTGCGGCCCTCACATGAAAAGACCCCACTTTGGCAACCAAAGCGGGGTCTGGATGTACTAATCTCAAGACCACCTCGGCAGGCGGGAATTCCCATTAAGCCTTGGATTCAAGGCGCCGGCTGTCTTTGGCAGCGAACGTGCAACTACAAGACGTCTGTCTTGCGTTGGATATTGTGCAGCAAAAATCAACGCGAGTCAAGGTTGAGTGCATAATTTCTTTCTCTTCACAAAAATTTGACGAGAAGGGCGGTCGAGTTGCTAAGCAGCTACGCACAACTCAGCCACACACATCAGCCGCACGCATACCGCAAGCCGAGTCCACGCCTCAAACCGCACGCGTGCCGCAAGCCGAGTCCACGCCTACACCGCGCGCCGCCACAAGAAAAAATCCGGTACCTGCAAGCAGATACCGGATTAAGCGTTCTAGGTACTTCTAAGCGTAAAGCTTAGTCCTCCATAAGGTTACGAACCTTGGTTGAATCAACCTTGATGCCAGGGCCCATAGTAGAGGAAATAGCAACGGTCTTGACGTACTTACCCTTAGCGCTGGATGGCTTGACGCGAATGATCTCAGAGAGAAGTGCGCCATAGTTCTCAACAAGCTGCTGAACCTCAAAAGAAGCCTTGCCGATTGCAACGTGGCAGATACCAAAACGGTCTGCACGATACTCAACACGACCAGCCTTGAGCTCGTTAACCATCTTTGCAACATCCATGGTAACGGTGCCGAGCTTAGGGTTAGGCATAAGGCCACGAGGACCAAGAACGCGACCAAGACGACCAACCTTACCCATCATCTGAGGGGTTGCGATTGCTGCGTCAAAGTCAAGCATGCCCTTCTCGACCTCTGCGATGAGCTCGTCGCCACCGACGATGTCAGCGCCAGCTGCCTCAGCCTCGCGGGCCTTCTCGCCCTCTGCGAAGACTGCAACGCGAACGGACTTACCAGTGCCGTGAGGCAAAGAGATGGAACCGCGAACGTTCTGGTCAGCCTTACGAGTATCGACACCAAGGCGAATTGCTACCTCAATGGTCTCGTCAAACTTAGCAGTTGCAAGCTCCTTAGACAGGGTTACTGCCTCTTTTGGGCTGTAGAGGTTTGCACCGTCTACCTTGGCAACTGCATTCTTGTAGTTCTTTCCGTGCTTAGGCATTATGTACCTCCTGTGGTTAGCGGGCGTCTGCCCTCCCACTCCTGCATCTTCCGTCCATAGTTACGCCCTCTTGGCGAGAAACCCAACTACGTGCACTAACGTCGGATGCTCTGACAAAACAACCGTCAGCCACACTAATGGCTGACGGGAGTAAACACTACTCGGCGATGGTTACACCCATGGAACGAGCGGTACCAGCGACGATCTTCTTTGCAGCCTCAATGTCGTTTGCGTTGAGGTCAGGCATCTTGATCTCAGCGATCTTGGTGAGCTGCTCCTGGGAGAGCTGGCCAACCTTATCGCGCTGAGGAACACCGGAACCACCCTTGAGGTGAAGCTCCTTCTTGATGAGCTGAGCTGCTGGAGGAGTCTTGGTTACGAAGTCAAAGGAACGATCCTCGTAAACAGAAATCTCGACTGGGATGATGTCGCCAGCCTTGTCCTGAGTTGCAGCGTTGAATGCCTGGCAGAACTGCATAATGTTGACCTGTGCAGCACCCAGAGCTGGTCCTACTGGAGGAGCTGGGTTTGCCTGGCCTGCAGGAATCTGCAGCTTAATAAAGTTAACAACCTTCTTTGCGGGCATGTTAAGCCTCCTGTTTGAATACGTTTGAGTCTATTCTCGCGCACTCCCGAGAAGCAATCCACAAGGGACGAGAAGTGCGGGATAAGCCGTTAGTTACTAGTCTATCAGGGAAATCTGATCCATGGTGAGCTCAACCGGAGTCTCGCGACCAAAGATGGTGAGCATAACCTTGATCTTGCCGGACTCTGCGTTGACCTCAGAAACAGTTCCGTCGAAGTCAGCGAGAGGACCAGAAAGAACGTGAATTGCCTGACCGACCTCAATATTGGTTGCTGTACGCTTAGGTACAGGGCCACCCGTCTTCATACCGCCGCGGCGCATGATCTTATCGAACTCATCACGACGCAGAGGAACTGGCTTGCCGTCAATGCCAACAAAACCAGTTACACCTGGGGTGTTGCGAACAACAGCCCAAGTATTGTCATCCAGCTCCATGCGAACAAGAACGTAACCTGGGAAAACCTTGGACTCTTTGGTCTCGCGCTTGCCGCCGTCCTTGACCTCAGTAACTTCCTCAGTAGGAATCTGAATATCAACAACAGCACGCTCAAGGCCATAGGTCTCAATACGGTGCTCAAGGTCTGTCTTTACCTTGTTCTCATAACCTGAATAGGTGTGAACTACATACCAGCGCTTAGCCATTGATTATCCCCTCAGTCCAGTAAAGGCGACGAGACCAGCAACAATGCCAGTATCAACCAGCCAAGTTACCAAGCCAAAGAAAATGATTGTTGCAATTACGGCTACAGAGAAACCAGCAAGCTCAGAGCTTGAAGGCCACACAACGCGGTGCATTTCTGTACGAACGCCTGCAAAATAAGCACCCAGGCGGCCAAAGAAGCCAGGGTTAGCGTTACGCTGAATGGACTTCTCCTGCTTCTTTGCCTCGACCTTAGTGGCCTTAGCAGAAGCTTCAGGAGTAGCTTCAGTCTGAAGGGCCTCACGCTGGGCGCGCTCTTCTGCGCGAGCCTTACGTGCGCTCCTCTTATTGCGCTCCTTATTTGCCATCCTACGCTCCCTTGGATGTTATACCTACATACAAACCGGCCAACCCTTATGGGAAGGCCGGTGAAGTTATCTGGCAGGCCAGGAAGGACTCGAACCCTCAACAAACGGTTTTGGAGACCGCCGCTCTACCATTGGAGCTACTGGCCTAGAACGAACCCACCTAGCCTAGCGGGTCTCGCGATGTACCGTGTGCTTGTGGCACCATGGGCAGTACTTCTTCAACTCCATACGATCTGGGTTGTTGGACTTATTCTTGTCCGTAGTGTAATTACGACGCTTGCACTCAGTGCAGGCGAGAGTAACGAGTGTACGCATTGATCCTCCTGAACACGGTCACGAGATGTATTCTCGAAATGTGACGCGGTTGCTTAGGTTAGCACCCACTACCCAGAGATGTCAATACTTTTCTCTAATTACTCTAGGCGTTCACATATTTTTTCTCGACAAAAAACCCGGCGCGCAAAAAGCACGCCGGGCAAGTTAGCAACTTTAAAAGAAGTTACTCGATGACGGTGGAAACACGGCCATCGCCGACGGTGTGGCCACCCTCGCGGATAGCGAACTTCAGACCCTGCTCAAGAGCGATTGGGTGAATGAGCTCGCAACCAACGGTGATGTGGTCGCCAGGCATAGCCATCTCTACCTTGCCACCGTTTGCATCGGTGAGCTCGTAGATGTCGCCGGTTACGTCAGTTGTACGGAAGTAGAACTGTGGACGGTAACCAGAGAAGAATGGGGTGTGACGGCCGCCCTCTTCCTTAGTAAGAACGTAAACCTCACCGGTGAACTTCTTGTGTGGAGTAACGGTACCAGGCTTGCAGAGAACCTGACCGCGCTCGATGTCCTCGCGCTTAACACCACGAAGAAGAATACCAACGTTGTCGCCAGCCTCGCAGAAGTCCATAGTCTTACGGAACATCTCAATGCCGGTAGCAACAGAGTTCTGAGTTGGCTTAATACCAACGATCTCGACTGGATCGTTGAGCTTGAGCTCACCACGCTCAACACGGCCGGTAGCAACGGTACCACGACCAGAAATGGTCATGACGTCCTCGATTGCCATCAGGAATGGCTTCTCGTTGTCACGAGCTGGTGTTGGGATGTAGGAGTCAACAGTGTGCATGAGCTCACGGATGGACTCAACCCACTTCTCCTCGCCGTTAAGAGCGCCGAGAGCGGAACCACGGATGATTGGAAGGTCATCACCTGGGAAGTCGTACTCGGAGAGAAGGTCACGGGTCTCCATCTCGACGAGGTCGATGAGCTCGTCATCGTCGACCATGTCGCACTTGTTCAGGAAGACGACGATGTAAGGAACGCCGACCTGACGTGCAAGAAGGATGTGCTCACGAGTCTGAGCCATAGGACCATCGGTTGCAGCAATAACGAGGATTGCGCCGTCCATCTGAGCTGCACCAGAAATCATGTTCTTGATGTAGTCTGCGTGGCCAGGGCAGTCGACGTGAGCGTAATGGCGCTCCCAAGTCTCGTACTCAACGTGAGCAACGGAAATGGTAATACCACGCTGACGCTCCTCTGGAGCCTTATCGATGTTCTCGAAGGCGGTATAGTCTGCCTTGCAGCCCTCGGTCTCAGAGAGAACCTTGGTGATTGCTGCGGTAAGGGTAGTCTTACCGTGGTCGACGTGACCAATGGTACCGATGTTTACGTGTGGCTTTGTGCGGTCAAACTTTTCCTTGGCCATTGCCAATCCTCCTTCTGGAACTAACCCTCGGGCTAGACCGTGGTGAAAAAACGTCTGTTTATACTCAACGGCGCAAATGTCTAGGACATGTACGCCGTAAAGAGTCTGGTACCGGCGACTGGATTCGAACCAGTGACGTCACGGGTATGAGCCGTGTGCTCTAACCAGCTGAGCTACGCCGGCATAAATGCCGCTTGAAACATGGAGCCCGCGACCGGATTTGAACCGGTGACCTCTTCGTTACCAACGAAGTGCTCTACCTACTGAGCTACACGGGCGTGGTGGGGATACTTGGACTCGAACCAAGGAACCCAGAGGGAGCGGATTTACAGTCCGCCGCAGTTGCCGCTGTGCCATATCCCCAAATGCCGTTTTCAAGCACTCTTGAAGTAATTAATACGCTGTACCTTGTGGTTTAACGTACGCAGAAAGTCATGTTGAACTTCTGTATTACCTCGTAAGCGGGAAAATATTACGATTGAATAAAAATCTTGTCAACGTAATCCACCCAACCGGGCGTATCTTATCAAATTTTTTCCACAATTCCAAGCGATTTTCTCGCCACGATTCCATGCGGTTTTCTAACCACAACTCCAAGCGGGTTTCTGGCCACAACTCCACCGATTTTCTCGTCACAACTTCAAGCGGGTTTCTCGCCAGACACATACGGGCTTTTGCGGTTGTCTGTAAAAACCATACGCGATACGTCGCGAATGCCCCAAAATTTGCACGAAAAAAGCCAGGCAATGCCTGGCTGAAAATTCAAGTGGTGCCGCCACCAGGCTTCGAACCCGGGACCTACTGATTACAAGTCAGTTGCTCTACCAGCTGAGCTATAGCGGCATCAAGTGCAGAGGATATTCTATAGACTTTTCTGGCTTTGGTCTAGTCTCAATTTTCGAGAAATTTTTCTCCACAAACTGGTCAATGTGGCTCGTAGGAGCGCTGCCCTTCTGTGGGGGTGAACTTGGTACAAATGCGCTGTCTGGTTAAGTTTAGTCAGCCTGAAAAGTACATCATGTCTGAGTAAAACAGCTCAGACATGACGAGAAAAACCGGCAAAACACTCAGACTTGGCGCACTTTTCCGGCAAATCGTTCAGACTTGGCGAGAAAATCAGGCTCGATGAAAGCGCCCATGAACCACACCAGATTCAAAAGTCACGTCACGAAATGCCCGCCTGAAAAGTGCAAAGATTCTGTATTTAAGCCACCGATTCTTTAACAAAATCAGGCAAATCCACAGATTCTTTGCTGTTATCAGGCAGAATTTACAGATTCTTTGCAGAAATCAGGCGCGCTGATTGCGCCCAGGCGCGCTGGACGTATTGGTGCGGTCGAGCACGTTGGCACATCGCGTACGTGAGACGCTGACCTGGTCACCTATTTGCCCAGCAGCTTCCAGAGTTTCTCGCGCTGTTCTGGAGAAATGCGGTTTTCAAGCGTCATGCGCGTACTGACCTGATCGCGACGCATCTCTTCGACAACGTTATCTGCCTGGGAAATCTCGTGGACCAGTGATGCGCTAGCAATGCGCGTGACCTCGCCGGGGCCAAAGCCGGCCGTAGCGCGAATGTCCCTATCCGACGTGACCAGAAATACCTTGCGACCAGCCTCTCGCGCGTCCGTGACCAGGCGCTCAATAACGCTGTCTGCGGACTCGCCTGTCTCGGAAAAAACCAGCTGCACGCCGGCATGGGTACGTTCTGGGCGCTCGTCGTTTACGTTTCCCTTTCCGTCGAACACAATAACGGCCTCGTAGGTGCCCTGCGCAAACGTGGCAACGTCAGAAATGAGCGCCAAACGGGCGCGATAAAACGGATCGGTGTTGAGGTGATAGGCTCTCTCAGCAGCGGTTTCTTGCGTAGAAGAGCCACGATCATCCAGCAACTCCTCATAGCGAGGAGTTGCCAACATGACGTTATAGCCATCGACTACAAGCAGCGATTTTTTCTGAGCCATACCTTACGCTTCCTGAGCTTACGCTTCCTGAGCTTACGCTTCCTGAGTCCTGCGGAGCCACTCGTAGCACATAACCGTTGTTGCCTGAGCAACGTTCAGGGACTCTACCTGGCCAAACTGAGGAAGTTTGCACGTAAAATCGCACTTCTCGAGCATAAGGCGAGAAATTCCTGAACCTTCAGAGCCCATGACAAGTGCAAGGCGACCTCCCATAGGAGCCTCCCACACGGACTGAGTGGCGTGCTCGGTAGAGCCACATGTCCAAAAACCTGCGGCTTTAAGCTCTTCAAGAGCGCGCGGCAGATTAGAAACCTGAGC
>CAURGZ010000004.1:0-53932 GCA_963524285.1 uncultured Atopobium sp. | reverse complement strand
TCGGTATTCGGTATTCGGTATTCGGTATTCGGTATTCGGTATTCGGTATTCGGTAAATGGTAACCAAACAAAAAACCAGCTCCCCACATACGCGCGTGAAGAGCTGGTCATTTACTAGCAGCAATTTGCCTCGTTGTCTTACGATTCCTTTGGCTGTGTTGGGTCACCCTCGGCGTTAGCGTCAGAAGAAGCGGAACCTGGCATACCCAGCAAACGTTGCATCACCATCTCTGGGCTGGTCTCGCTATAACGAACAAGCGAGGTGATGCGCTCGCGCATGTGATACTCGTGGAGCTCATCCTCAAGCACGCGAATACGTTCACGCAGTTCATCGATAAGATCGTCCTTCTCGAGAGCTCGTTCGCGCATGTCAAGAATGCGCACAACACCGGCAAGGTTGATGCCCTCGTCCGTCAGCTTGGAGACAAGATTGAGGCGGTCAATGTCCGCGCGAGAGTACAGGCGCGTGTTGCCCCTGGAACGGCCGGGGTTGATCAGGCCCTTCTGCTCGTACACGCGCAGCGTCTGCGGATGCATGCCCGTGAGCTCGGCCGCAACGCTAATCATGTAGAGCGGCTTGTTACGACCGTCATCCTTCTTTCGAGCCATTACCGCTCCTCTCGGTAGCTGCGCTCATCGGCGTCAAGCAGCGCCTGAAGAGCATCTCGCTCCTTCTTGGAAAGTTTTGTTGGAACTTTAACGTCCACCGAAACATACAGCGCACCGCGAGTCGCAGAATCCTTCACGCGAGGAGCACCCAAGTTCTTGAACCTGAACGTCTTTCCGCTCTGTGTACCTGCGGGAACCTTGAGTCGCACGGTAGTTCCGTCAGGCGTTGGCACGTCAACCGAGGTGCCCAAAGCCGCCTCGTAGATGCTCACTGGCAGCTTCATGCGCACGTCAGCGCCATCTCGCGAGAAGACCGGATGAGCTGCAACGTTGATGGTAACCACAAGGTTGCCTCGTGGACCGCCATTAACGCCGTACTCGCCGTGCTTCTTGTAACGCAACTTCATGCCATCGTAAGCACCAGCTGGCACTTTGATGGTCAGTGACTGCTCCTCACCAGTTGAAGGCACGCGATACGTTGCCTTGCGAGAAGTTCCCTTAAATGCCTCGTCAAACGATACGTTTACGGACATAGTAAGGTCGCTGCCTGCAACTGGACGGTTTGCTCGCCCACCAAAGATGTCGGCAAAGTCAAAGCCGCCGGCTCCTGCGCCTGCGCCACCACCAAAGCCGTTAAAGAAATCGGCAAAATTGGCGCCGTTTACGTTGGTGGTATAGGTGAAGCCGCCCTGGCGACCACCAAATCCACCTCCAGGAATACCGCCAAATGCGAGCATCTGGTCATATTCCTGGCGTTTCTTATCGTCAGAGAGCGTGTTGTACGCTTCTGAGATTTCCTTGAACTTGGCTTCATCGCCACCCCTATCAGGGTGGTATTTAGCTGCAAGTTTTCTAAACGCTTTTTGAATATCAGACTTCGAGGCGTCGCGCTTCACGCCAAGAACATCATAAAAAGTCTTACTACCTGCCATTCAGCACGGCCTCCTCTCTAAAACTACTCTGCCTTACTCGGTTGCGCCATTTGCGGCAGCGCCGTCTGCGGCGTCTGCCTCAGCGCTATCAGCAGCCTCTGCCTCAGCTGGGCGCTTTGGACCGCCGTGGGTAACAACAACCATTGCAGTACGAATGTCCTTGCCGCCCATACGATAGCCCTTTTGGTACACCTGGGCGACGGTCTCATCATACGCCTGGGTATCCTCAATCTGGCTTACTGCCTGGTGAGATAGAGGATCAAAAGCCTCGCCAACAGGATTGACTACCTCAACTCCCTCTTTGTTCAAGACGCTCACAAGCTTGTTGCACACCGCAGAGACGCCCTCAACAAACTGCTTGGCTGCAGGATCAGTCAGGTTGTCCGCGTGCTCAATTGCGCGCTCCAGGTCATCAATGACAGGAAGCAGGTCAACTACCAGTTTCTCTGTTGCACGCTGGCGCTCGTCAAGACGCTCCTGAGCGGTACGACGACGGTAGTTATCCCAGTCAGCCTGCAGGCGAAGGAAGCGGTCATTTGCCTCAGCTGCCTGCTGCTTAGCTGCCTCAATCTGATCAGAAACCGAGTCCAGCTCGTTCTGCAGACGATCACGTTCCTGAGCTGCACGCTGGGCGTCGGCAGCAATCTCTGCCTCTGCCGTCTCTTCTCCGCGACGAATTGCTTCAGCAATCATCTCTTCCTCGGTCATCGGACGGCCTGCGCCTGCCGTGCCAGCTGCGCCGTTGGCAGCGGACTCATTGCCATCAAGCGTCTGACTTGCGGAACCATCTCCCACAACGCCAACGGCACCTACGGTTTCATCGCCGTTATTCTCGTTATCAAAGGTAGTGTCAACCTTGTTCTGATCTGCTGTTGTCACTGCCATCACCTCCCTATGTGTAGAAGGCGGCCAAACGTTTCCGCCAGCCGCCTCCGAGTCATATCACATTGTCTACCAGCTGCTGCACCAAGTTACCCAAGCGCATATGCCGAGAAACTCAGATTAGTTCTGGTTCTTATCGTCGTCGACAACCTCGTAGTCTGCATCAACAACATCTGGCTCAGAAGGGTTGCCTGCTGCGCCGTTGTTGCCAGCGGTCTGAGCTTGAGCGTCTGCGTAGACAATCTCTGCGAGCTTCTGACCAACCTCAGTGAGCTTCTCGCCAGCCTTCTTGATTGCCTCAATGTCGGAGCCATCAAGTGCGGTCTTTGCCTCAGCAACAGCCTCTTCAACGGCCTTCTTCTGATCCTCTGGGACCTTATCGCCAAGGTCTTTGACGGTCTGCTCGGTGCTGTATGCCAGGGAGTCTACCTGGTTACGAACCTCAATCTCGTCCTTACGCTTCTTGTCTTCCTCAGCGTGGGACTCTGCGTCCTTAACCATGCGGTCAACTTCATCGTCGGACAGAGCGGTAGAGCCAGAAATGGTGATCTCCTGGGACTTGTCGGTTGCCTTGTCTTTAGCGGTGACCTTCAGGATGCCGTTTGCGTCGATGTCAAAAGTAACCTCAATCTGAGGAATACCGCGCTGAGCAGCAGGAATGCCGGTAAGGTTGAACTTACCAAGGCTCTTGTTGTCAGAAGCCATCTCACGCTCGCCCTGGAGGACGTGAATCTCAACGGAGGTCTGGTTGTCAGCTGCGGTGGAGTAAACCTTTGTGCTGGAAGTTGGGATGGTGGTGTTGCGGTCGATGACCTTGTCAACAACGCCGCCAAGGGTCTCAACGCCCAGGGACAGTGGAGTTACGTCCAGCAGCAGGATGCCGGAGACGTCGCCGGTAAGAACGCCACCCTGAACAGCCGCACCGTCTGCAACAACCTCATCTGGATTGACGGACATGTTAGGCTGCTTGCCGGTCATGCTCTTGACTAGGTCCTGAACAGCTGGCATACGAGTGGAGCCGCCGACCAGAATGACCTCGCTAACATCGGAAAGCTGAAGGCCTGCGTCCTGGAGCGCCTTGGTTACAGGAGCCTTGCAGCGGTCGAGAAGATCGCGGGTGATGCGCTCAAACTCTGCACGAGTCAGAGTGTAGTCAAGGTGCTTAGGACCAGATGCGTCTGCGGTGATGAATGGCAGGTTGATCTGTGCCTGCTGAGCGCTGGAGAGCTCCTTCTTAGCATTCTCTGCAGCCTCCTTGAGGCGCTGAAGTGCCATTGGGTCCTTGCGGAGGTCAATGCTGTTATCGGAGTTGAACTTGTCTGCAAGCCAGTCGATAACGCGCTGATCCCAGTCATCGCCGCCCAGGTGGTTGTCACCGTTGGTTGCAAGAACCTCAACAACGCCGTCTGCAAGGTCAAGCAGGGAGACGTCGAAGGTGCCGCCGCCGAGGTCGAAGACAAGAACCTTGTGGTCCTGGTCCTTCTTGTCCAGACCGTAAGCAAGGGCTGCTGCGGTTGGCTCGTTGACGATACGCTGAACGTTGAGGCCAGCGATCTTGCCTGCGTCCTTGGTTGCCTGACGCTGTGCGTCGTTGAAGTATGCTGGGACAGTGATGACGGCGTCGGTTACAGGCTCACCGAGGTACTTCTCGGCGTCTGCCTTCATCTTTGCAAGGGTCATAGCACTGATCTGCTCTGGGGTGTAGTCGACGCCGTCAATCTCGACGACTGCGCGACCGTCGGTGCCGGCCTTAACCTTGTAAGGGACAGTCTTGATCTCAGACTGGACCTCGTCAAACTTGCGGCCCATGAAACGCTTGATGGAGAAGACAGTGTTTACAGGGTTGGTGACAGCCTGGTTCTTTGCTGCCTTACCAACAATGCGGTCACCGTCAGCACGGAAGCCGACGACGGAAGGAGTTGTGCGGTCTCCCTCTGCGTTTACGATAATAGTTGGCTCTCCACCCTCAAGGACAGCCATAGCTGAGTTTGTAGTACCCAGGTCAATTCCAAGAATCTTACCCATTGTGAATCATCCTTTCCTATGTACGTGTTCCGTTTGGCGAGAAACCCCACAGGTAGATGACCTAAAAAGGGGCACAAGCTAACCGTGAACACATACCGTGTTTCTGCTTTACGGTTTTGCTTATACCCCTATGTCTGACTTATATACATAATCTAAGTCAGTTTGTAGTAGATTTTTTCACCGACGTTTTGTAGCCACTGGTGGAATTGATGCTGTAATTTCTATTATTTGATTTTGCAAACTGCAATAATTTTTAAAAGTCGACAATTGGAGTAGGCATGTCTAAAAAACTGTCCAACAATCAATTCCTTTTAAAACAAATAATTCAACAAGAATTTGCTGATTCATCAGGATTCCAAAGTATAGGAGAATATTTTGAATATTTTTCTTCTTCCGAAATACTAAAAAATTATCAATTATCTGATGATGAAATAATTCATGGAATATCCGGTGGGGGACAAGATGGGGGATGTGATAGTCTCTTCGTATTTTTAAATGAAGAACTGTTAACAGAAGATTTAGTCGAGACCTTGGACTGCCCACCTGAATCCAAACTAAACTTCTATATTATTCAGTCTAAACATCAGGAAACATTTAGTCAGGATGTTTTTCTAAAATGGAAAGACACATTGAATAATCTTCTTCCTTTAGAATCTGACATTAATAAATTTGAAACTCAATATAACGACAAAGTAAGAGAAGCCTTCCAAATATTCAAAGATTGTGTTCTTAAATTTGCAACAAAACGATTAAAAATCAGCTTCAATTTTTACTACGTATCTCTTGGAGATACCCCTCATCCCAATGTATTATCCCATGTTGACGGTCTAAAAGAATTGGTTATATACAACCATCCTAATAGTAAGGTTAATGTCTCATTAATATCGGCTGACGAACTTTTCCGAATGTATAATTCTGAATGTGACACCACTGCAAAGATTGATTTCACTGAGCTTCCAATTTGTCTAAGTGATGATGACTTTATTGGATTGATAAAACTTGATTCATATTTCAATTTTATTACTAACGAAAAAAATGAATTAAATAAGAGCTTGTTTAATTCCAACGTTAGAGATTACCAAGGAAATAACAGTGTTAATTCGAGTATTGCTGACACTTTAAAAAATTCTTCAGTGAATTTTTGGTGGCTGAATAATGGAGTGACTATTATTTCAGAAGAAATAAGTAGACATGGTAATAGGTCTCTTCTTGTTAAAAATCCTCAAGTAGTAAACGGTCTTCAGACTTCAAGAGAAATTTTTTCATTCTTTTCAGAATACCCAAACAAGATGGAATCAGAACAGCGGTCCGTCCTTATCCGAATCATTAATCCCAAGAATGAAGAAATCAGAGATCAGATTATTTTTTCAACTAATAATCAGACTAGTATACCTAGGTCGTCCCTAAGAGTGACTGACCCCATCCATCTACAAATCGAACAATATTTTAAAAATAAAGGTTTATACTACGATAGAAGAAAAAATTACTATAAAAACCAAAAGAAAAAACCGTCTGATATTATTAGCGTTTCGTTTCTCGCGCAATGCTTGATTTCTTTAGTACTTTGTCAACCTGACTATGCGAGGGCCAGGCCTTCAACTATCCTCTCAAATGATGATATATATAAGCAACTTTACCTAACTGACTGCAAACTAGATTCTTATTTTAACGCGGCTAAGCTCGGAAGAAGAATAGAATCGAGTCTCAAGACTCTTAAAGATATCAATAGAGTAGAGCGAAATGATATTCTCTTCTATGTAATTTATGCGGTCGGTCATCAACTACTCAATAAAGAAGCTATGACAATCGAAGATTTATCAACTTTAGATGTTAATAACATTTCAGACGATTTGATTTTGGAAACGGCACAGAGGATTCTCCAACTGTATAAAGATGAGGGCGGCAACAGCACTGTTGCAAAAGATCCAAACTTTATCAATAGTGTGAAGACCCTTTTTAATCTTTACTGAAATACATCAAAGCTAAAATGCCCTAACTTATTCTTAAGTTAGGGCATTGTCTTAACTCTATCTAAGCAAATCTATCCCAGTAGGGTATCCCTGCCGTAAGCTTCGCGCCAAGCGACGGAGAACTCATCAACAGCGATCTTTGTTCCTGGGTGGTCAATCATAGTGTAGACAATATCAGGTGGAAGAGTGACTGCATCAATACCTGCAGAGATTAGTGCATGGACCTGCTCGGTATTCTTAAACGATGCAGCAAGAATCTTAGAATTCTGTCTATGAGTCTCAAGCATCTGCATCAGATCAAAAACTTGGCCAATACCGTCACCATAGTTGCACATACGGTTAACATAAGGAGCCAGGTAATCTGCACCATTCATCGCTGCCAAAAATGCCTCGTCAGCCGAATAGATTGCAGTTGCTAGAACGCCGAGGCCCTCAGATTTAAGCTGCTTGATTGCTTTGTAGCCGTTACGTGTAACAGGAATCTTCACGTAGGTATTCTCGGGGCGAAGACCACAAATATAGCGAGCCTCTTCCAGCATCTGCTCATAGTCAGTTGAAACAACCTGAACAAAGAACTTTTGATCAGGAAGCAAGTACTCCACGAACTCCTTGATTACCTGCTCAGGTTGCTTGTCACTTCTAGTGATGATTGCAGGATTAGTGGTAACTCCATCAATAGTCAAAAGCTCATCAAGTTGCTTAACAGCCTCAAGATCAGCTGTATCTAGAATAAACTCCATGCGTGGCTCCCCTTTATCACTAGAGCATCTATGTGCTAAGAACTATTTTAGCTGTTGTACTTCTCGCCATAAGCTGGTATTTTGTCTTATCTCCAAACGGCGGCGTATGTGAAGTGCTAATCGGAATCTACAGCGTCTACCAATGGAATTCTGATTGTAAATACAGAACCCTGAGGGTTGTTTTCGGAGACTGTTATGGAAGCTCCATGTCGCTTCAAGATAGTCTTGACCAGTGAAAGACCAATACCTGCGCCACCAAACTCTCTGGAGCGTGACTTATTCACCCTGTAGAACGGCTCAAAGACAAGCTCTCTTTGCTCAGGCGCAATGCCCACTCCTGTGTCGGCAATTGTAATCACGCCTTCTTGACCCCTGGTTTCTAGAGTAATGTTGACTGAACCTTCTTCATTGTTATAACGAATGGCATTTTCAACCAGGTTATAAAGAGCTCGATATAGCAGATTGGTATTTCCTTTAACGGTAAGATTTTGTGCCTCGGATTGTGTATCATAATGTGCATCAATCTGCGTGTTAACCTGCATATTGACCATATTATTTTGGGCAACTAGCTTAAGATCATCCACGACCGTTTTAATTACTGAATCAAGAGAAACGTCCTCAACCTCTCCTAGCTCAGATGTCTCCGCAAATTCCAAAAGGTCAGTGATGATGGAAGATAGGCGGTCAATGTATGTCTCCATCGTAGTTACAAGCTCGTCATATTCATGCTGTTCGCGTTTCTTTTTCTTAAAAACATCCAGCTTGGTCCGCAGTACGGTAATTGGCGTTCTGAGCTCGTGAGCTGCGCTTGCCGAGAAGCGCCTCTGCATTGCAAATGCTTCATCTAACTGCTCAGTCATCTGATTAAATGACTTAACCAGCTCTTGAATCTCTTCTCCACCACCCTCAATTTCAATGGAATCAGACAATGTATTTGGGCTAATTTCTTTCATGTGAGCAGAGAGTTGTTGAACTGGCTTGGTATAGTGACCAATTAAAAAGTAAGCTACACAGCTTCCTGCAACAATCACAACAAGCAAGATACCCAGCGCGTCAAACAAAATAGAGCGTTCGATAGCATCTACATCCAAAACGATAGAAAGAGCTCCCTGATTGATAGCGTTGGCTGCAGCTAGTTCCAGCAGCTCAGAAGTTGAGCGATACACAAGCCAAGTCAAAACAACGCAACAGCACACCAATAAGCCCACCATAAGAAGGGTGAGTTGGGCACGTATCGAGCGCATTGGCTTTGGGATTATTTCACTTATCTTAGTCATCGCTATCCCTCTTAAAGCAATAACCCTCTCCTACTTTGTTAGAAATTGGGTCATATCCAAGAGCTTCTCGTAACTTTTTTCGTACTGAAAATATGTGAACACGCACAGAATTGCTGAATAAGTCCACGTTGCTATCCCACGCATGAGTCATGAGCTCTTCACTGCTCACAACCGCTCCAGCATGTCGCATCAGATACTCTAGAATTGCGAGCTCTTTCTTGGTGAAATTAACCTGAGCGTCTCCAACAAAAACTTGTCGAGCCGTAGTGTCAAACCGAAGTTCTCCTAACGTCAAAGACGCTTCTCCATGCGTATATTCGCGGCGCAAGAGTGTCCTAATACGGGCCTCGAGCTCACCAAACGCAAAGGGTTTTATAAGGTAGTCATCAGCACCCGCGTCTAATCCAACAATGCGATCAGACACCGATGAACGCGCAGAAAGAATCAGCACCTTAGTCTCTGAGTGCTCCGCTCGTAGTGTACGCAGCAAATCAAGTCCATCGATACCAGGAAGGTTAAGGTCAAGTAGAATCAGGTCATATTGCTCAAGCTGAGCCATTTCAAGAGCCTGAGTGCCGTTGTCGACAAGATCAACGTAATAACCGTCCAGCTCAAGCCCCTCTCCAATAGAGGCAAGAAGCTCTTTTTCATCTTCCACTACAAGGATTTTCAATTCTTCCCTTTCAAATGCAGCTTGATGCTATTTGCACGTATTAGAGTGCGCCTGGACCAAGCTCAAATGACTCAGTCCAGGCGTACTTCATACAACACTTCAAATGCTAACCGATTGAACCCTACGGCGAGAAGTTCTTCTCGCCGTGTGCCGTGAGCGGTATGTAAGTTTCTATAACCTACTTTGACTGAGCAAGAGCCTGGTCAACGCGCTTTTGAAGCTCGCTGCCTTGAAGCTTGCTAGAGCCACCGGTAATTGGATCGCCCACAAGTCTACCGTTCTGGTCAATAACCATAGTAGTTGGGAACGCTGTGAGGCCTTCGATAACGTGACCGCCATCGCTGTGAGGATCAAGAGCGACGTTTCCGTAGGTAACGCCCTGCTTCTGGAGAATATTCACGGCTTCCTTCTTAGCGTCGTCTGTGTATGCGGCTTCGGCGTTTACACCCAAGACATTGACGCCTTTGTCCTTATAGGTATCAGCAAGTTCTTGAAGCATTGGCATCTCCTGAATGCAGCCAGTACAGCCATTGAACCAGAAGGTCAGAACAGTGACCTTATTCTGTCCAAATACGGTGTTGTCATAGGTAGCGCCAGTAGTGATATCTGTTGCCTTAAAATCTGGGAAGGTATCACCGTCTTTGAGGTGCAGTTTTGATGCTGCCTCAGGTGGAACTGCAGCAGAATTCTGCTGCTCGGCAGTTGGAGCGGTTGTTGTGCCTGTATTGCCAGTCCCACCAACGCTACATCCAACAAGCGCAACTGCCATAAGTAGGCCAGCGACATACGTCAGGGATTTTGTTACAAATTTTTTCATTTCATAGTCCTTTCTGTCTTTTCTACGTACGAAACGTAGCTATACTCGTTTTATGACACTTACTTTATTGAGCTTGTCGCCTGGAGATCAGCCAAGTGCTTTGCTGTAGCAACCTTTTCCGACTGCTCAATTTTCTTGTTGATTAACAGGAGTTTTGCATCAATTGCATGAACAGGACAGACCTTTATGCACTCTCCGCAGCGAATGCACTCAAGAGCTGCGTTATTCTTCGTAATATCTACGTCCATCTTGCATGTACGCGCACACTTTCCGCAGCTTACACAGGTCTTCTCGTCAACTCGATACTGCAAAATTGAGATGCGATTGAACAGAGAATAAAAAGCCCCGAGCGGGCAAATCCATTTGCAAAAAGGACGATAAAACATGATGCTCAACAGTACGACAGTTGCCAGAATGCTGAACTTCATCGTAAAAAGTGTGCCCAGAGCTGCCCTAATGCTGACATCTGCTAAAGAAAGCGGAATTGCTCCCTCAAGAATTCCCTGTGGACAAACATACTTACAGAAATAAGGCTCTCCCATTCCTACGGCATTTTGAATCAAAGCTGGTAGAGCCCAGACAAGCACAATTAATATGACGTACTTCAAATAGCGCAAGGCTTTGAGCTTTTTGGTGCTAAATTTTTTTGGGAATGGAATCTTGTGGAGAAGATCTTGTACCCAGCCAAATGGACAAAGAAATCCGCAGACAAACCTGCCTAGCAAAGTTCCAATGAGAATCAAAATACCCGTAATGTAATACGAGAAGCTGAATTTAGAAGATCCAACTACTGCCTGAAATGCTCCAATCGGGCAAGCGCCCGTAGCTGCTGGGCAAGAATAGCAGTTAAGTCCAGGGACACAGACTGACTTTGCAGGACCAGTATAGATAGTTCCCTTAGCAAAATTTGTTAGGTGAGGGTTGGTTAGAAAGGTTGCGCATGCCTGCACGAAACCTCTTTTAGTGATAAATTCTCGCACTTTCTTTCCAAGAAATTTTATCCCTGAGAGCACTTTCACTGCAGGTCACCTAACCAATACCTACACACTCAAGGCAGATTCGTACCGCTTTTCCCAATACGGCACTAACCTCTCCGCGAGAAGCGCCATAGACTACAAATGCACATCCTAATAGCAAAAATAGAATAGGCAGGACACGTAGGCAGCAGCTCCAACCACAGGCTTGCTTTGATTTCATAGATACTCCCTTCTCCTGGCTCTAGTACAACAGAAGGGGTGTTAAATCCCTGTTAAGCTGATTTAAATTTTCCAGGAAGGGTTACGAACAGCTGCACAAATATCTTTTGGATTTCTACGAATATTATGGCAATGGCAATGGCAATGGCAATGGCAATGGCAATGGCAATGAACCTTAAATACATCTTGAATGTGGCTCAAGTGCGATCCAAAAGATGCCATGAAACTTTTTATATACATATCCGAACTTATAAAATATGCAATCACATAAAACCGCAGGTATACAGCTTGCGAGAAAATCTGGTCTTATCGCCATCGGCTCGCGAGGCAAATTTCGGATTTGGGAAACACACCTAAGTCGGATAATCTGTCAAAAAGGCGTATACATGACGCTGAAATTACCTCAATCATGCAGATTATCGTCATTAGATGTGTAAAATGCCCGCATCTGAGCAGAATATCCGACTTAGGTGTGTTCCGTAGATACAGAATTTATCGATAGTTAAATTTCTTATATTTCTCTATTCATGTTCAAGCATATTAGATGAAGTTTATGCATAAAGATGCATATCAGGCAGTGTGACCACCTAGCAGCCTGGCTATCTTGATTAGAAACATGTCGATTCTTCAGCAGAACACAAGAAATCTGCGCTATTTTGTACGCCAAGCCTAAAAGACGACGCTAACACGCTGCAGAAAAAAGCTGGTAATCCTTACGGATTACCAGCTCAAGGTCAGTGTGTTTCTCGTCACATGAGAAAGCAGCGTGTGAGCTGTGCTTTCGTGCTCGGAGGTCGCGCGGCTCGCGCCCTCCGCGCCGCATCGTGCACGCTCTTAGTGGGTTGCGTCCTCGAAGAACTCCCATGCCTGAGCGTCGGTTGCGCCCTCGTGAACGATCATGCGGACAGCCTCGGCCATCTGCAGAGGATGGGTGCTCTGGAAGATATTACGGCCCATGTCAACGCCGCGTGCGCCCTTGCGGATAACGTCGTATGCAAGGTGCAGAGCGTCGCGCTCAGCAAGCTTCTTGCCGCCAGCAACAACAATTGGAACTGGGCATGCTGCAACGACTTCCTCGAAGTCCTCGCAGTCGTAAGTCTTAACAATCTGGCAGCCCATCTCAGCAATGATACGGGTTGCAAGCTTGAAGAAACGACCAGTGCGCTCCATATCCTTGCCAACAGCGCAAACGCCAAGGGTAGGAATGCTATAGCGGAAGCCAGCGTTAATGACCTGGCTGAGGTTATCAATGCTGGAAAGCTGGCCATCAGCGCCGATGAAGGTCTGAACAGCCATGCAGTCTGCGTTCATGCGGATAGCATCCTCGATGTCAACAGCAACAACCTCGTGCGAGAGGTCGGACTGCAACATAGAAGAACCAGAAGAAACGCGAAGAGCGATGCCCTTAGAAACCTCAGGAGAAACGCAAGTCCTGATTGCGCCACGGGTGCCCATGAAGCAGTCAACGTAAGGAGCAAGCTGTGGAAGCAGCAGGTCAAGACGCTCGAGACCAGCAGTTGAACCCATGAAGTAACCGTGGTCAAATGCGAACATTACAGTGTTGCCGCTCTTTGGATCAAAAATGTTGGAGAGGTGCTTCTGCATACCCCAGTCGAGGTTGTTTGCACCCTTTACATAAAATCCCTGATTGTTAGCAAAAGGAGTGTCTACGTGATAATCCTTAGCTACTTTCAATCCGTCCAGATCTGCCATGAAAATCCTTTCAATAAAACCTTAAAGCGCGCAGAGAAGCTGCGGTTCTTTGGTCGAAGCCGTCCTCGGTAGGACGCGCCTCTTGGACGCGCCTCTTGGACGTGCCTCTTTGGGCGTCCGCCCTGGGAGGACCGCCCTCCTCTACGGCTGAATTACCTCATAAGCTGGCGAGAAGATCGGTCTTCTCGCCAGCCGTGAACTTACGCCTTGATTAGAAGGAGTAGTTGTTCATGTTCTCCTTGGTGAAGACAAGGCGCTCAGGAAGCAGGACAACGCCGTTGTTCTTGTCGCCAGTCTTTGCACCCTCGGAGATGGAGTCGTTAGGCTCAACCTTAACATCGCCAATGCTTGGGATGGAGATGGTGTCGCCAACCTTGACCTCGTTACCAGCTGCAAGGAATGCTGCAACGTAGCAACCCATAGCGCCCTGAACTGCGCAGTCCCAGAGGCCCCAGTTGTAGATGGTGCCGTGCTCGCAGTAGGACTTGATGGACTGTGGAGAAGCAAAACCGGTGATGGTGATCTTCTTTGCGTCGTAGCCCTTGTTCTCTGCAGCCTGGAGCTGGCCAGGAAGAGCGGTGGAGTCGTTGCAGATGATCAGGTCAATCTCTGGGTAAGCGTCAAGGATTGCCTCACCAATGGTGATTGCCTGCTCAGCGTCCTGGTTGGAGTAGTAGTTCTCGTGGACGTTCTTCCACTTAGGATACTTCTCCTTGATGATCTTCTGTGCAGCTACCTGCCAGGAGTTCTGGTCGGTAACGGTTGCCTGGGAGTAGTGCCAGACATAGGTGATCTCGTCCTTCTCTGGGTCCTTGCCGCGCTCCTTAAGGCCAGCAACACCCATGTCAACAAGCATCTGGCCAAGGATCTCTGGGGTACCCTGGGAAACCATGAGGGTACGGTCCTCTGGGTTAGCGTCGGAGTCCCAAGTGGTAACTACGATACCAGCAGCGGTAGCCTTCTTCAGTGCATCAGAAACGCCCTTTGCATCAACGGTAGAGATGCTGATTGCGTCTACGCCGTTAGCAACTGCCTGGTTGATGACGGAAACCTGAGCAGAAACGGATGCGGTTGCGTCGCCGATGTAGTCAACGGTGAAGCCCCACTCCTTGGACTTGTCCTGTGCGCCCTTGTTTGCGGACTCGAAGAATGCGTTACCGGTGACCTTAGGAATAAATGCTACGGTCTTACCCTTGACGTCTCCGCCACCCTCGGACTTCTTGGTCTCTTCCTTCTTCTCGCCACCACCATTATTGCAGCCTGCCAGAGCGAGGCCAGCGCTAACTGCGGTGATACCAGCGGCACCAATAAAACCACGACGAGTAATCTCTTGCATAGGTAACCTCCCTTGTCTGTGCCTAAGGCACAATTTCCCCAAAGCTTATGCCTTGGCTTTACTGCTGCTAGAAAGCAGCGATTTCAAAAACGCACCAATATTTGTTCCGCTTGCTGCCGATCGAGCAACGATGACAACAACCAGCAGGACACCAACAGGAATATCCAGGTACTGTGGACTTACCTTGAAGCACAGTGGCAAGCCGAAGCGCAAGAATGCAATAACAAACGAAGCAAGTGCGGTACCAACAATGGAGCCCTTACCACCAGTGGAGAGCGTGCCGCCCAAAACAACTGCGGTGATGATGTCCATGGTAAGGTCGGCACCAAGATCGGACTTAGCGGTACCCAGGTAAGCAGTCAGAACAACACCTGCGATAACAGCGGAAACTGCGGTGAGCATGTAGGTGGACATGATGACTGCTCGGCTGTTAATGCCAGAGAACTCAGCTGCGCTTTGGTTAACGCCAACCAGAGTGATGCGACGACCATACTTGGTCTTGTGCAGCAGAATAAATGCGACGACCAGCATCAGGATGTAGATAAGCAACTGGAATGGGATGACACCAAAGAGCTGGAAGTTAGATACAAACTTGAAGTCCTCGGGGAAACCGCCAATTCCCTGATAGCTCTCGGTCTTGGACAGCGTGGAGATGAGCAGAGCCAGACCGGAGTACAGGAAGCTGCCACCCAGGGTAACAACCATTGCTTGCACTCGGCAGTACGCAATCAAGAAGCCCGAAAGTGCGCCGCAAGCAACAACCAGGACAAAGGCAACGCCTACAGCACCCCAGATAGGAAGACCAAAGTCCTGCCAGCCGACGCCAATGGTGATGGATGTCAGACCAACCAGAGACGCAACCTGGATGTCGATACCGCCGGTAACCATAACAAGCGTTACAAAGAGCGAGATCATAAAGACTGGCAGATTATCGTTAATGCTGGTAAACAGCAGTGCTGGACGCAAGAACTTGCCGTTTGCAGCACCAAAAATCACAAACTCAAGCACAAGCAGACCGATGAGGATCATGTTCCAGCTTGTCTGACCCTTGGACAAGAATCCCTTAAGTGTCTTCATCATTAGCGAACACCGCCCTTCTTACCCAAAGGGCTCATAGCTGCCTCACCAAAGTCTGCAATCTGCTCTGCAAGAACCTCAGAAGTTGCCTTTGGAGAAACACGTGCGTTCAGACGAGCATGCCTATTCTGAACAATAGAGCGGTGCTGAAGCAGGGCGTCCACAACAACAATGACAATCAGGATAACGCCGGTAATTGCATTGTCGTAATTTGACGAGAAGCCCATGAAGACCAACAGGTAGCTGATGGATGCCATGATGACAGAACCGACAGCTGCACCAAGGACGGAGCCAACGCCACCAAGCAGGCTAACGCCACCAAGAACGCAGGCTGCAATAGCCTTCATCTCGTAGCCGTTACCGCTCATTGGGGTAACAAAACCAATACGGCTGCAGAAGATGATGCCGCCGATAGCTGCCATAACGCCGCAGATGACGTATGCCAGAATCTTGGTCTGAAGAGCTGGAATACCAACCAGGGTTGCACCGTTAGCGTTATCGCCAACTGCTGCAAACCAGCGACCACGACGGGTCTGGGTTAGTGCAAAGTGAATCAGAATAACCAGTGCGATAACTGCGCAGTAGTACACCGTGAAGTCGCCAATACCAGTTACTGCCGAGAAGTCCTTGAACTCCTTAGGAAGGTTCTCAACCCACTGACCGTTGGTGTACACGTAAACAATACCGCGCAGAACACCGTTGGTACCCAGGGTAAAGATGAGCGATGGAGCCTTCATAACGGCAACGCCCCAGGCGTTTACCAGGCCAATTGCTACACCAATAAGAATACCTACCAGGCAAGCAACGGGAAGTGGAGTTCCATCTCTGAGCATGCTGCCAACTACTACAGCAACAAGACCCAGGTTGGAACCAACAGAAACGTCAATCTCACCAATGAACAGGGTGAAGGCCACACCAACAGCGACCAATGTGTAGACAACGGACGTGTTAAAGCAGGCAGCAATTGTTGCTGGCGTCAAGAATGCAGGATTCATTGCACCAACAATAATAAAGAGAGCAATCAGGAATGCGAGGCTGCTCAGTCCCCTAGCCTTGAGAAGGCGCTTTACAAGATCCATACGTCACCTCCTACAATCCAAATGCAGCGGACATGAGGTTGTCCTGCGTAATTTCTTCTTTTTTGAACTCGTGATTAATGCGTCCCTGGTACATGGTGAACGCGCGATCAGCAAGCTCAATAATCTCTTCCATGTCAGATGAAATCAAAAGAATAGAAACGCCTTGCTTACGAAGCTCCTGCAAAACGGCATACACATCACCGCGAGCAGCAGCGTCAATACCACGGGTTGGCTCGTCCAAAATAACAACCTTTGGAGCAACCGAGAATGCGCGACCAATAACAATCTTCTGCTGGTTACCACCAGAAAGGCCGCCTACCTCCTGATCAAGGCCAGTGACCTTGGTACGGAAGTTATCAACGTAGTTCTGAGAAACCCTATCTTCTTCTTTGCGGTTAAGCAGCAGCTTACCTAAGGAAGAATTTGCAAGCAGAGAGCTTGTGGTGTTCTCGGCAACGTCACGAATTCTAAACAGGCCGTCGTTAAAGCGGTCCTCTGGGACATAGCTCAGACCTGCAGCAATGACGTCCTTGGTGGACTTGCCGGTAATGTCTTTGCCATCGACAAATACCTTGCCGCCCAGAACCTTATCCATGCCGTAGATGGTGGTAGCCATCTCAGATCTACCAGCACCAACGATACCTGCGAGACCAACAATCTCGCCTGGATAAATGTTGAGGTTTACGTCAGCAAAACCGTAGCCCGTGAACTCAGCAAGCTCAAAGATAGGTTCTGCGTCGTAATCAATGTTTGCGCTCTCGGCAATTTCTTTCTTAATCTCTGCTGCGTCTGGTGGAAGAAGTCCACGCACAAGATCTTCTCGCGTAAAGTCCTCTACCTTGCCGCGCATAGCCATAACGCCGTCGCGCAGAATACCAATGCTGGTAGAAATCTCAAAGACCTCTGCCAGGCGGTGGGTGATGTAAATAATGCCAATGTTCTTCTGCTTGAGCTCCTGAACTACCTTGAAGAGGCTCTGTACCTCGTCAAAAGTAAGCGCGGAGGTTGGTTCGTCCAGAATAAGAATCTCGGAATGGCGCATAAGACCGCGGAGAATCTCAACCATGCCCTGCTCAGCAATGGAAAGCGTCATTGCCTTGCGGTCTAGGTCTAGCTCCCAGCCAATCTCTTTCATAGTATCTTCGAGCATCTTGTTGAGCTCAGCTTTTGGAGCCTCAAAACCAATGGTGATGTTCTCTCTAACGGTCATGTTAGGGAACAGCATTGGCTCCTGAGGAACCATATAGATACTGTGTGCAAGTGCGGCCTTAGGATTGGAGATATCAACCTTTTGACGATCGATAGAAATTTCTCCCTCATCGGCAGAGTAAATACCCATGATGATCTTCATGAGGGTAGATTTACCGGAACCGTTGCCACCAATAAGAGAGATGACCTCTCCTGGCGCCAAATCTAAGTTAATGCCTTTTAATACCTCGTTGGAACCAAATGACTTCTTGATTCCACGAACGGAAAGAAGTGTGTCGCACTGCTTACACGCATCTTTTCCTTCAGGCGACTTTGGGTCAGTGGCATCGATATCGATGTCAAAAGTTTCACCCATAGTACCTCCTACCAAAAATAACAAACGGCCGTACAAAATCTCACACTTTGAAGATATCTATAAATAGGCATTCTTCAAAGCACCGTCACGGCAAACGGTATTATTACTGCCGTGAATGGTATTTTTGATTGTATCATGAACAATAGTCCGCAATACCTCTATACGTAATTATGGTATTTGTAGTATATCTTCCTGTTAATAGGGAGAATAATTACTATAATGAAGTCTAGTATGTTAGATACAAATGTTTTATCATTAAACAAAAGTATCAACTGGAGGACGGATGGACGAGCAGACATATGCACTAGCCACCAAGGCTGCATGGTATTACTACATGGAAGATAACACCCAGGCTCAGATTGCTGAGGTCATGGGCGTTTCTCGTGCAAAAGTTATTCGTCTGCTTGAAGAGGCTCGCGCTCAAGGCATTGTTCAATTCAGCTTCAGAAAGAACGATAGCCAGCGCGTTTCCGCAGAACAACTCCTTATTGACCGCTTTGGCCTCAAGGACGCTTTTGTGATCCCAACTCCTCTGGACAGCTCTGCTATTAACCAATCTATTGCCCAGGGCGCAGCTCACTACGTCTCCGATCACCTGCGCGAGGACGGCTACCTCAACATTGGCTACGGCGATACCGTCAGCCGTATGCTGGGATTTCTTGCCAAGAATCGCGAGGAGTCACTCAACGTTGTAAGCCTTACGGGCGGCGTGAGCTACTACCTGCCATCCGTTGGCACCACCGCCTACTCCATGCACCTGTTCCTGACACCGTCTCCACTTGTTGTGTCTTCTCGCCAAGTGCGCGATGCACTTCTTGACGAGAAGAGCCTGCAAGACGTGTCCACTATGACGGAATATGCAGACATGAGTGTGGTCGGCATCGGCGCCGCAGTTGAGGGCGCTACCGTTTTGCGCAACGGCATCCTTAATGAGGGCGAGCTAACCGTGCTTAAGATGCAGGGTGCCGTCGGCGACGTTTTGAATCACTTTATGGATAAAGACGGCAATCTTATTCAGACAGAAATTGAAGATCGCGTCATTAGCACCGATCTGGACAAGCTTCGCCAGCTCAAGAACGTCGTTGGCGTTGCTGGTGGCAAAGATAAAGTTACGGCAATTAAAGCAGTGCTTAACGGCGGCTATCTGAACGTGCTCATCACGGATTCAGACACCGCTGCTGAGCTGCTTCTTTCGTAAACAAGGAGGATCTAATGAGCAAGTATCTTCTTGCACTAGACGCGGGAACAGGAAGTATTCGCGCCGTTCTCTTTAGTGTTGACGGTGAGCAGGTTGGGGTTGCTCAGCGCGAGTGGGAGCACCATGAGGACCCTCGTTGGCCTGGCAGCATGGACTTTGATTGGGTTGCTGACTGGCAGCTTGCTCTGGACTGCATCAAAGAGGTTCTGGCAAAGACCTCCATTGATCCTAAAGAAATCGCTGGTATTTCCACTACCTGTATGCGTGAGGGTATCCTCCTGTATGACCAGGACGGCAATGAGATTTGGGCATGCGCTAACGTTGACGCTCGAAGTGTTGACGAGGTCAAACAGCTCATTGATATGGACCCAGAACTTGAAAAGAAGATTTACCAGAAGAGTGGTCAGACCTATGCACTAGGCGCTCTACCTCGTCTTCTTTGGGTTAAGAACAAGATGCCAGAAATCTACAACAAGGCAGCCAAGATTGGCATGTTCAACGACTGGCTTGCCTACAAGCTCACCGGCGTTCTGGCAGTTGAGCCATCAAACGGCAGCACCACCGGCATCATGAGCCTGGAGGAGCGCTCCTGGGATCCAGAGATTGCTAAGGAGTGCGGTCTTCGTGACGACCTGTTTGGCCAGGTCATCGAGTGCGGAGAAGTTCTTGGCGCTGTAACTGCAGACGCCGCAGCAGAGACCGGCCTTGCTGAGGGTACACCTGTTGTTGTCGGCGGTGGCGATTGCCAGCTGGGCATGATTGGCGTTGGCGCTTGCGAGCCTGGTCAGGCTGGCGTTTTTGGTGGTAGCTTCTGGCAGTACGAGTTCAACACCGATAAGAGCACTCCAGACCCAGATTATCGCGTCCGTGTAAACTGCCACGCTATTCCACAGATTTGGCAGTATGAGGCTCTGGCATTCAAGCCTGGTCTGGTTATGCGTTGGTATCGTGACGGCTTCTGCCAGGCAGAAAAGGCCGAGGCAGAAGAGCGCGGCATTGACGTGTACGACGTCATGAACGAGCACGCTGCAGAGATTCCTGCAGGTAGCCACGGTATGCTTTGCTGCTTCAGTGACGTTATGAACTACATCCACTGGACCCACGCAAGCCCAACGTTCACCAACTTTGAGCTTGATCCAGAGCGTTTCAATAAGTACACCTTCTATCGCGCAATTTTGGAGAACACCGCCCTTCTCGTCCGTGGCCATATTGACCTGGTCAAAGAGGCCACCGGCAATGAGCCAGACGAGCTCATCTTTGCAGGCGGCGCTTCCAAGAGTCCTCTTTGGGCACAGATTGTTGCCGACGTTACCGGCAAGAACGTTCGCATTCCAGAGGTCAAAGAGGCAACTGCTCTGGGTGCCGCTGTTCTTGCAGGCTACGGTGTGGGCATCTACCCAAGCATCGCTGAGGGTGCAAAGCGCGTTGTTAAATGGGATAAGACATTCTCCCCCAACCCAGACAACAAGGCTGTTTACGACCAGCTGTATGTCCAGTGGAAGGATGTTTACAAGAGTCAGCTTGAGCTTGCAGAAGAGGGCAAGGTCAAGAGCATGTGGAGAGCTCCTGGTCTGTAAGCACCGGGACTCCGCCGCGCCGCGGATACGCGTGGCACGCAAAAAGAACGTTTGGTCGCATTACAAGTTGCGCCTGAAAGGAAAGCAAGATGTTTATTGTCAACGAGAACGATTTTGAGTATAGGTGCGGAGATCACGGCCCTAAGTACCTGATGAAGGGTCCTCGCATGAACTACGCCATGGTCCAGTTCCAGCCAGGCCAGGATTTCCAGGCCCACTACCACAACATCATGGAGGAGAACTTCCACATCCTCCAGGGCAAGATTGACATTGTGGTTGACGGCGAAGTTCACACCCTCTCGGCTGGCGACTTCATCCACATTGAGCCCGGCGAGGTCCACTACGTCAATAACCCTTACGACGAGCCCATCGTCATGGTCTCAACCCTTGCTCCTTTCCAGGAGGTCGACAAGGTTGAGGTAGAGAACCCTACCTACTAAGTTCAACATCTAGCGAGAAACCCAACATTCAGCGAGAAAATCGTTCAAGCGTGACGTTATTCTCGCTATCGCAAACTAAAAGAGGGCTACCTGGTGGTGGCCCTCTTTTTTGGACAACACGATATCAGACCACAATCAGATAGCGCAGCCCATATGTTTTTAGCACCAACAAATAGGATGTTTTGTTTCTATAGATGCTACAAGGAGATTCCTAATTTTATTTAGCCTCCAAAAATGACCGGTTTCTTTGAAGTCTAAAGTTGCCGTTTGAACAGAAAAGCTTCTTAAAACAGAATTGTCTAATTCACTATCAATCGGACCTGGTAAAGTCATTTTAAAGTTTGACGCACTGTTATTTGGTTCATCGCAAAAAACAACCACCTTATGCGTCTGCTCAAAATCATCAGCTGGAATCTGGCAAAAATGGTCAGCGTAAAATATACGTGAAGGCTTAAGCTGATGGAAATACATTGTGTCTTCTGTAAATCCATAATCAATATATTTGTCACTGTAAAGACAAAAACCGTCATCCACCGCGCAGGAAATAAGAACTTTATTCGTCTCCTCATCAATGAGCTGATATCCCGGGATCTTTGAATGCTCTTCTATGAATCTATCAAGTTCATCAAGGGTAGGCTGCGCTTTTTCAACTGGATAAACACCTCCATTGCCATCAGGAAGCATATTATTTAACAGAGGATACTTTGACTCACCCTCATCTGAACTTAAAACTGCACCAATGCTTAACAAGCCGCAAAAATTACCAACTCTTTCGGAACAAATTTCACCATCTTCATGCTCGCAGGCATTATATGTCCAATCAACAAAATCACGCTCTAGGTCTCCATAGAGCTCCTCAAACTGTTCAGAGCTAAGCTCTTTACGCTTCTGATCTAAAAGCTTTGAACAGATAAACTCTTCATCATCAATGTAAAGGTCTTCAAAAGGTATTGGACCGGGTTTAAGTTTTCCCTCTTCAAAACACCTGCAACGAACAAACGCATCAAGACCCATTACAACTCCTTTCTCTGTTGCAACAAATCTAGATGCTTCCGAAATTTCACGTGTCCAACAAAGTGGACACTAAGGGTATTTTTGCTTTGAGCAACTCCTCGAATTCGTCCTATCAAAAAGCAAAATATCCATTTCTTGGCATCCAAGAAATGGATATTGTTTCAACTCAAAAATACCTCTTGTTACTACTAAATAGTTAAAGATAAAAATAACCCCTCTGACATGACTCAGAAAGGTCATTAGCGCTCTATGGAAGAAATTCTATTAGTGTTTACGCCTGCGGATAAAACCTGCAGCAGCGAGAATAGATCCTGCGCTTGCTAAAAGACCAGTAGCTGATACAGCATCACCAGTTTCTGGAAGTTCAGATTTCTTTGAACGACGTCCAGAAGAAGCCTGTTCCTGCGCGGTGCCATTTGATTGCTCCTGTGCATTCTGTCCTTGAGTCTCGGAATCTGCAGGAGCTGATGGGTCTGTAGGAGTGGTTGGTGTTGCTGGTGTTGCTGGTGTTGCTGGCGTTACAGGGGTTGCAGTATTTGGTCTCCAAATAGCATAGAGAGTATAGATTTCATCAGTCTTACTTGGAAGCGCACCATTAGTAGTGTGACCTGGAATATGTTCTGCATCACGAATACTTATTGGTGATGTTAGCGTGCTGGCTGGAGCAGTAATATCGTTTTTATTTCTCGAAAAACCAACAAGAGTATAGCCGTCACGAACTACTTTACTAACAGCCTGAACGTTGTGCATCTCTGCTGGAAGATAGTCATGGCGCTCAAGCATAGTAGAAACGCCACCCTCAAAATGGCCGCCGTTTGCATCAATCACAAGACGATACTGAACATCGTCATTGCCGTCTTTTGGCTGCCAGACTGCATGGAAAGTCAGTCCATTAATGTACTGGAGTTCAAACAACTCGCCAGGTTCCATCTCAGTACCGTCATCTGCCACCCATTTAACAATTGCATGACCGTCTGGGTCAGTTAGACCAGAAGGAGTGTATGCATGTCCCTCAAAATCTCCAACAACCTTATAACCTTGAAGAGATACCTCAGATACAAACTGAACTGCCATTTCGTCATCAGGAACATCCTGTCGTACTGGAGGAATATTGTCCTGTGTAAAGGTAAAAGAAGTTTCAGTTGGAATTGATGCTACTGATGTTAAGGTAGTAGTAGCAGTATTTGATGAAGTCTCAGCAAATACAGGAGTTACTACAGCAATAAGTGATGCAGTTGCAATAGTTGCTGCTGTCACACAAACAGCAATGCGCCTTTTTGTTTCTTCACGAATAAACGTTGACACACCCGTTCCTTTCTATTAGAGCAAATCTCCTGCTCTTATCTATCTTCTATGGTTTGCTTATATTGCAAACGATTACACGCAGATACCAATTCACAAGTTATTTATGCATCTAATTACTAATTCTAGTACCTCATGACAATTAATTATTTTTTTAGTATATATATACCTGATGTGAAAATATATGTATTCACCTAATTCACATATTTGTTCAAATTACAAATAAATATGTCTAACTGCTCTGTATTAAAATGAATATTTTCATAAGTTTAAAATCACTTTAACCATGGATTTGGTATCCACTCAATGGAACTTATCGCTAAGCGATATAACGGAAACATCCACGTTGGCGTTAATGATGATGTCTTCTATCTCAATGCGTTCTTCCCTCTTCCAAAACAGGGAAACTAGAGTCGCTTAATTACAAAAGAGAGCCACTTTATGGTGGCTCTCTTGAAGTAACTACCTAGTCATGATGACGCACTTACTGCAGGCTAAAAGTCTGAGCAGCGAGTTTGTCTTTACCAATGAGCGGATATACCTCTACCTCAACATCGGACGAGCTAATGAGCTTGTATGCCTGTTCAACATCAAGGCTTGTACCAGTCTTAATCTTTGTTGTTGTGCTCTCCATATTAACGTCACCGCTTGTTACAAATGCAATTTCAAGCTGCTTGCCATCCTGGTACGCTTCAACACGTACCGAACTCATAAATGAAGTGGTCTCATCAGAGTTATTTGTGAAATTAAACGTGATCTTTGCCGCTGGATCACCGTTGTAATCAGCGATTTGTGTGAGCGTACCAATGGTCACTTCATACTTTTCTGGCTGCTTCTCCTCTGACTTCTTTGGCTCTTCCTTCTGCGCATCAGAAGTAGATGTGGATGTTGTGCCACTGTTTCCGCAACCCGCCAAGCCAAGAGCGAACAAACTAGAAGCACCTGCATAAATGAACTCGCGACGTGTTAAAGACATAATTCCTCCTATGTTTGATGTGTCTTTTGCCTGTTAAACGCCTTTTCGAACAAGAACACTTACTACAGTGCAGATAGTAGTCATTGAAATATGGTCATGTGTCCACCACGTTGGACAGTTGACCTGGTCGTGGAACGCCTTGTAGATTTTCCAAGGTCGATTAATCCAAAACCAGGGTAATTATGTGTCCGCTTGATCCAAAAGTGGGGTAATTATGTGCCGAGAGGCACATAATTACGTGGGTTTTGGATCAAAATCGGGTTTCTCGGCACATAATTAGTTCACTTTTGGATTAATCGAGCTCCAAAAATCTACACGCAATAGTCTCGCGCACATACAGACTTAGCTTCTCAGCTGCGAATATATAAAACTTAAAGATGGCGCACGATTGTCTTTTTGACAAAACGGTTAAATCACACGGGTTTCTCGCCAAAGGGTTAAAGAAAGAAGGCAAAATCAGCGCAATCGATTTTTTAGCGCTCTCTTCCAAGGAGACCCCATGACCAAGATTCCAAAGGGCTACCGTTCAAGCCTTTCGCTTTACGATACGCAGAAAGCTATTGAGCAGGTCAAGAACGTGTTTCTGACCAAGCTGTGCGCTGCGCTGAAGCTGTCGCGCGTCACCGCTCCGCTGATTGTTGACCCGCTTACCGGCATGAATGACAACCTCAATGGTGTCGAGCATCCGGTTGCTTTTGACCTGCCAAACGTAGGCAAGAACGCCGAGGTAGTTCAGTCGCTCGCAAAGTGGAAGCGCTATGCACTCTGGCGCTATAACTTTGCCGTCGGTCGCGGTCTGGTCTGCGATATGAACGCTATCCGCCGCGACGAACAGCCCGATAACCTGCACTCTATTTACGTGGACCAGTGGGACTGGGAGCGCATCATCACGCAGGACGAGCGCAATACCGATACGCTGGAAGACGCCGTTTGTCGCATTGTCGAGGCAATCTGTGGCACACTCGACGAGCTCAAGTGGCACTATCCGCAGCTTAACACGCAGCTCAGCCGCGAAGTCACCTTTGTGACCTCGCAGGAGCTTGAGGATCTCTACCCTACTCAGACGCCTAAGCAGCGAGAAAATCTGTTTGTTCGCGAGCATCCAACCACCTTTATCGTGGGCATTGGCGGCGCTCTAAACTCCGGACAGCCTCACGACTTCAGGTCTCCCGACTACGATGACTGGTCACTCAACGGTGACCTGCTGTTCTGGGATGAGACCCTGGACTCTGCGATTGAGATTAGCAGTATGGGCATTCGTGTTGACGCTGAGGCGCTTAAGTCGCAGCTGGCAATCGCTGGATGCGAAGACCGCCTCGAACTACCATTCCACAAGATGCTCATTGATGGCGAGCTGCCCTTTACCATTGGTGGCGGTATCGGCCAAAGCCGTCTTTGCATGCTGCTGCTAGAAAAAGCGCACGTCGGAGAGGTGCAGGCATCTATCTGGGACAAGCAGACCGAAGACCGCTGTGCAGAAGCAGGCGTTTCTCTGCTCTAAGCAGCGGGCCTGAACACGCGAAGCGAATCTACATCGCGTGTCACTAAACGCGCGTAGCCGCCCTCAAAACTAAAAACATTTTGGCGTTTCTCCTGTTAACGCTACAATAGTAACCCAGTGTAATTAAAAGCCACTGAGTCTAACTGGCGATTTAAGGAGCGGCTCTATGAATTGCCCCAACTGCGGAGCTGAAATTAGCAAGCACGCAAAGTTCTGTTCCAACTGCGGACAGAAGCTTTCTGACGTCGCGGACGCCGCAAACGTTGCAGGCGCTGCTGACGTCGAGAAACCCGATGCGCTCGCCGAGTCTACAGAACCTGCACCAGAAACCGCACCCGACAACTCCACCACAGTCACCGAGGTCATCGCACCAGCAGAAGCTGATGAGCCAGCTGAAACCATAACTGATCCAGACGCAACTGTCCTGGCAGAGTATCCAGTCAATGATGAAGACACAACTGCTGCAGAAACCTCACTCCTAGAGGTATCGGCAGACGACTCCTACATCACCCCAGATGAGGCGCCTACCGTTGTTGCTGATCATGCTGCTGACGTCGACACTACCGCCGTCGCAGACGCTGACGCAGACCCTACCGTAATCGCAAACTCCAACGCTGCTGGCGAGGAGCCTACGACCTTCATTAATGACCCAGATCGCATCAACGTCTTCACTGCCGATGACCTTGATTCAACTGCTATTTCGCACTTCGACCCTTCGCAGTTCACCGTTGTTTCAAGCGGACCTAGTTCCGTTGAGCGCAAGCAAACCAAGGACGGCTCGGACACACTTCGCAAAGTTGCATTTGGCCTGCTTGCGGCCGTTCTGGTCGTAGGTGTACTGGCCATTGCTTGGGTCATTCAGTCCCATCAAGACGACGCGGCCAAGCGCAGCGCCGTCCAGCAGCGCATTGCAACCTATCAGGAACAGATTGAGAGCGTTGGTGTTGATCCACGCAGTGACAGTAGTCGTGTTGAACTTCTTAACCAGTACGAGAAACTCAATGAAATTGAAGAACAGATTCAGACTGATCAGAAGAACGGACAGTTCCATATGCCTAATGGCAGTGATGATACAGGAATCAACGTTCTGAATAGCTCAATCTCTGATCGACAGAAGAGCATTCGCGACTGGTTTGAGGCCGACTACAAGCGCAGACTAACCGCAAACAGCTTCAACGACACAGATACCGCAAATACTATGGATCAAAAGTCTGTGGCAAATAAGCTTGTTGAGCTGCAGGCTCTTCTCGGAGATATTGAGCACGAAAAGGTTATCTGGGGCGACGATACAGGCAACAATTCAACCTATGATTCATACCACTCTCGCGTATCTGACCAGATAAAGAAGGGTGAAACTCTTAAATCTGGCGTGGCCGAGAAGACCAAAAAAGAGCAAGAACAAAAAGATAAGGATAAGAAGTCCGAAGAAGATCGCAAAAAGGCTCAGAAGTGGGTTGGCACTTACAGCGGCACCGGCACTGACGGCAAGCCAATGGAGGTTGTCATCCAGAAGGATGGCACGGTCATCTGGCGCATCGGCGGTCAGCCAGAGGTTCGTGGCACCTGGACCGGTGACGAGTCAAAGCTTGAACTTGACTTCAGCGGCCAGGTCAGTGGTAGAAGCGAGCCGTTCACCCTCTCTTCCACCAACGGTGGAAGAACCGTAACCATCAGCTCTCAGAGCAGTACTTGGAATACTGACACACTTTCTAGGAAGTAAGACAGACTAGAAACCGCACGTTACAGACACAAAATAAGGCGAGAAGACCGATTGATCTTCTCGCCATTTGTTTACAAAGTGAACGCCGTTCTACACGGTAGTCGTTCTTCTTGCCAAACTCCTACACGCCAAGCGCGCGCCGTCCAAGCACCAAAGCACCTAGAATGCCCTGGTTTCCCTCGCAACCTCCAGGAACAACGTAACTCTGCATGTCCTCTATCTCTGGAGTATTGATGTAGCCGTTGAGGTACGCAACAAGCTTCTGCTGGATAAGCGGGAACAGTTGCTTCTGCTCCATGACGCCTCCGCCCAAAATAATGCGCTGAGGTGAGTAGCACATTACATATGTGGAGAGGGCTTTTGCAAGGTAGGCAGCCTCAAGCTCCCATACCTCGTCTTTCTCGGTCAGCTCAACTGCTGGAAGTCCCCAACGCTCCTGAATAGCAGGGCCTGACGCCAGTCCCTCAAGGCAATTCTGGTGATAGGGACATTTAGTCTGTTGCCAAGGGTCATATGCTTCGCGTTCAACAAGGATATGACCAGCCTCAGGATGGAGCATGCCGTGCTGAAGCTTTCCTTCAAGCAGCACGCCAGCGCCAATTCCGGTGCCTACCGTCAGGTAGACAACGTTATCAAGGCCGCGAGCTGCGCCAAAAACTGCTTCTCCTAAGCAGGCCGCATTGACGTCGGTGTCATATCCAACGGGGACGTTCAGCCCATCCTTCAGCGTCTGCAGCAGGTTGAAGTTGCGCCAACCTTGCTTAGGCGTCGAGAGGATCTTTCCATAACTAGGCAGGTCAGGATTAACTCCCGTGGGACCAAAGGCACCAACACCTAAAGCCTGGATAGAGCGAGCCTTGAACCAGTCCACAATCTTTGGCACCACAGACTCTGGCGCTGTTGTGGGAAAAACCTCACGCTCGCAAATTTTTCCGTCTGGTGTACCCGTGGCAAGAACAATCTTTGTTCCGCCAAACTCAATACCACCAAGAAGCGTCTCTGCACCCATGTTTCTCTCGCCAGCTACTTGTTAAGGAGCTTCTCGTACACGTCAATAAAGTCCTCAGCAATAATGCGGAAAGACTCGGCCTGCATAAGCTGGTCCTCAGCGTGGAGCAAGATGAGCGAGAACTCAACATTGCTGTTATCAATTGCGGACTGCTGCAGCATGTTCAGATGCGTACTATGGCCCTCATTAAAGATCTCTGTACCAGCAATAATATCTGCACGCGCGCCTTCGATATCGCCCGTTTTTGCCTTCTGGATAGCACCAATATACATTGACTTTGCCGTTCCAACGGTAGCAATAATCTCAAAGGCTGCTTCTTGCGTAGCAGTCATGCCGTCATCTAAAGCCATTTTTTACCCCATACTCTTTTCGTGAGCACCTGGGAGCTCAGAAAATCTTTTATCGCTTATTTAATAAGCTCCAGTGCGTCGTCAAGGATTTTTGCAGCGTTCATCCTGCCGTAATCAACCATAGGAATAACAGCTACAGGAGTAGATCCTGCTGCAGCCTCAACGTCTGCCTTTGCATACGCAATCTGAGGTCCAAGCAAAAAGACGTCTGCGCCATCGATAAGCTCAAGTGCCTTATTAAGAGGATTTGCAATAATCTCTGCATCCAAACCACGAGAAGCAGCCTCTTTCTGAAGCTTCTGAACTAGCAGGCTCGTGGACATTCCGGCGTTGCAAGCAAGTAAGATTTTCATGTGATCTCCTTTTGATGAGCCAGCCACCAAATACGATGGCTGGCTTCAAGTGATACTCAGATTATAAGCTTACAAACTACTCTGCATCCTGAGCGTTCTCTGCAAGAGCCTCAGCCTGCTTGGCCTGTGCACGCTCGGAAATCTTCATGAATGGCAGGTAAATTGCCATGGCGAGAAGAACCTCGATGACCTGCCAGATAACGGCACGAATGTCGCCACCGGTTGCCAGCCAACCACTCAGGAAGACTGGGGTTGTCCAAGGAACCATAGCAACGCAAGGGTTAATCCAACCAAGGTTGGTGAACAGGTAGGTCAGGCCGATGAACAAATCTGGAACAAGAACAAATGGAATCATCAAAGGAAGGTTAAAGACGATTGGGTAACCGTAAATAACTGGCTCGTTGATGTTGAAGATGCCTGGGAGAAGAGAAAGTGCTGCAACGTCTTTGGAAGCCTTGTTCTTAGAGAAGATAAAGGTATCAAGAAGCAGCATCAGAGTACAACCAGAACCACCGATCAGCGCAAAGGTGTTGATGATCTGCATGTTCATGTAGTGGTCCTGAGGAATTGGCTGACCAGCTGCAAAGGTTGCCATGTTGTCAACAATAAGCATGGTCAGGATTGGCTCAATCAGAACACCAGAGATGGTGGACTGGTGAATGCCAAGGCAGAAGAGCAGGTTTGCAAAGGTGTAGATGATGATGACTGCAAATGGACCAGCATTCATGAGGCCCTTCAGTGGGGCGGAAATGCTTGTTGCAATGATGGTCATAAGGTCGGTACCAGCACAAACTGCAAGAAGAGCAGAAGCAACACCAAAGACGGTCAGGGTCAACATCATTGGAATCATGGTGTTAAAAGAATCTGCAACCGCTGGTGGAACGCCCTCACCAAGGCTGACCTTCAGCTGCTTAACGCTGGAGAGCTTGATGAAGATGGTGGTAGAAAGCAGGCCAATGATGATTGCACCAAAGAGGCCGTTAGTACCGGTGAAGGAAGTGGAGAAAGCACCAGTTACATCAACGCCAGTAACTGCATAGCCGGTTGGCAGAAGCTTAGCAACATCAGCTACAGGAAGTGCAACTCCTGCAGCTGCTGCATCAGCGGCGTTTGCTGCATGAAGAACAGCACCTGCAGTAGCAACAATGCTCTGAGGCATCATGATGATAAGTGCAGCAATACCAATAACAACGCAAGAGATTGCGTTTTCAAAACGCTTGTTACGAGCGAGGCAATAACCAATAATGCCTGCAAGAATAACTGCCGAGAAACTCAGAGTGCCCTGAGCAATTGCTGCGCCCCAAACCTTGAAATTAGCCAAGGTAACTGGATCATTTGCAAAGATGAGTGGGAACAGAACGTTGTTGATCAGTACTGCAATACCAGCCAAAATGTAAATTGGGCTGACAGTTGCAAATGCATCGCGCAGGCTCCTCAAATGAACTTGATTACCTACTTTTGCAGAAACTTCTGCAAATTTATCTAGAAACGATGCTTGGCCATTATCTTTTGCCATGAGCAAACTCCTTTCACGAGTTTCTAGTCAACTATATGTGTAGTGGCAACTTGCCTAAGCCACTCAGCTGATTTCTTAAGACGACGGTTGTAGTTATCCTCTAGGTCAACCTCAACAAAGCCATAACGGTTCTTGAAGGCATTTGCCCAGGACCAGTTATCGATGATGGCCCAGTAGTGATAACCACGGCATTTTGCGCCGTCCTGAATTGCACGAGCAATCCACTCAAGATGACGACGGACAAAATCAACACGATAATCGTCTTGAATTACGCCGTTTTCGTCTTTCTTAAGATCTTCTCGCTCTACGCCCATGCCATTCTCGGAAATAAACCACTCAAGCTCTGGATACTCATCGCGAACCTTCATGGCAAAGTCGTAAAGACCCTGTGGGTAAATCTCCCAGCCACGGGATACATTCATCTCTGCTTCTGGCCAGATATATGGATCAGCAAAGTTTGGAATGCCATTCTCGTCAGTATCTTTTGCAGGAGCTTGAATACGCTCTGGGTGGTAATAATTGCAACCCAGCCAATCCACAACGCCGTCGGCAAGAATAAGTTTGTCCTCAGGGCGAATAGGCAGGTCAACACCACGGGTCTGCAGCGTATCGATGACATCCTGTGGAAGCTCTCCCTTAGTTACCAGGTCAAGCCACCAGCGAATGTTGACGCCGTCAGTCATGCGGAGCGCCTCAAGGTCTGCCTCAGATGGATTCTCTTTGGTATATGGTGGTGCAAAGCAGTTAATGAGGCCAATGCGAGAGTCCTCAAGCATAAAACCTGCTGCTTTTGCACGGCGATACTCGCGCACGCCAAGTGCGTGAGCAAGTGAAATGTTGTACTGAACAGCACGAGCACGCGAATAATTCTTAACAAAGGGGTACCAGCCACCAAGTGTGTAGCGGACCTCTGGCTCAACAATTGGCTCGTTAAAGGTAAACCAATAACGAATCTCTTTTCCAAACGTTTCAAATGCAATGCGTGCGTAATGCGCATATGCCTCAACAACCTCACGAGACTCCCAGCCACCGCGATTGAAGAGGTATTCAGGCATGTCAAAGTGGTAAAGGTTTACAAAAATCTCAATACCAACCTTCTTAGCAACAGCAAAAAGGTGGTGATAGTACTTCTCGCCCTCTGGATTAAGGTTGCCGTTAATGTCCAACAAACGGCTCCACTGAATAGAAGTGCGAATGGAATCCATGCCAAGAGACTTGAGAAGCTGAAGATCGTCTTCCATTCTTTCTGTAAAGTCATTTCCAGCGTAGGAACCAACGCGGTTGTGGAATGCATGAATGTCCAGGTTAGACCAGGTGTCCCAAAGGTTTGGCAGCTTTCCTCCGTCTTGCCATTTACCCTCGGTCTGTGGACCAGACATTGCCCCACCAAAGAAGAAATTCTCAGGCAACTGATACGACATGTCTATCCTTTCTCAAAAGTATCTAAACCTGACATGTCAACTTTATAAAACAGATATGTTAGGTTTTCTATGTAGTATACTAATGCAAATCAGATAGAATGCAAAGTAAAATTTTGCTACCTGAGGAGGTGTCATGAATAAGTACGACTTGATTGTTCAGGATCTTAAAACTGATATTACTATAGGCACATATCCTGCTTATTCTCGCCTGCCTTCTGTTGCTCAGCTCTGCGAACACTATGAAGTGAGCAAAATTACCATTAATAAGGCACTAGAAGTTCTTGAGCAGCAAGGACTTATCTTCAGGCGAAAAGGCTCCGGCACTTTTGTCAAAAAGCTGGAAGAAGGAACGCAGATTAAGCCAAGTAAAGAGGTCTCCGGTCAAATGGAAGGCTTCATGGCTGAACACGCCGCCCGAGGTGAGCGCGTCAAATCAAAGGTCTACACCTTTGAAGTTGAGCGACCCTCTGAATACATTGCTAAAGCTCTTGATATTACTACCGAAGATTTTGTTTATAGAATTGTGCGCGTTAGGCTTGTTGAAGGAATTGCGCAGGTCATCGAGTATACCTACATGCCTATCAGCTTAGTACCCAATCTTAAAAAGGCTCATCTGGAGCACTCAATTTACAACTATATTGAGAGCGAAATTGGGCTCAGAATTGCCAATGCGCACCGCGTTATTAGAGCCGTCATGCCTACAGAGGTTGAAGCCTCGAGACTAGAAATTAGCACGGGCGATCCCCTCTTAGAGGTTGAGCAAATCGGTTATATCGACGATGGCCGCGCGTTTGAATATTCCATCTCGCGACATGCGCATGGCTATGAATTCATGACCATTTCTATGCATTAAGCTTCTGACACAGCGATACAAATAAGGCGAGAAGACCGATCGATCTTCTCGCCATTTTTTGCGTGTGGACAACACAGACTTACTCGCCAAGGATGACGTGCCTAAACTCGCCGTCCTCGTAGATTCCGCAGCTGTGAGTGCCGTCCTTTGGAATGCCCACAGAACCTGGGTTGAACACGGTGACCTCTGGGTGGTCAGCGCTCTGCATGTTCACTTTTCTGTGCGTGTGGCCGTACACAAACGCGTCCATACTTGGCGTCTGAGGCCACTTATCAACGCTGTTATGAATACCAGGGCCAAAGACGTGACCGTGAGTAAAGAAGATGGTGAACTGCTTTCCCGTCTTTGGATCCTTATCAAACAAGATGTTGTAATCAGCCATGCAAGGGAAGTCCAGAACCATCTGGTCAACCTCTGCCTCGCAATTTCCGCGGACCGCAATGACCTTATCGGAAATGCTGTTGAGCATCTCAATAACGCGCTTTGGCGCATAATCTGCAGGAAGATCGTTGCGAGGGCCGTGATAGAGCAGGTCTCCCAGAAGCAAAACGTACTTTGGCTGCTCCTCCTCTATGACCTGCATGAGCTTCTCGCAATAGTCGGCAGCGCCGTGAATATCTGAAGCAATCACAACCTTCATCAACGTATCCTCTCTATACGTGTTTCTACACGTAGCTTCATACGCGTGCATCAATCAATTATTTTATTGTATTGATGGCGTCCAACCAGTTACAAGCGCTGGCAAATCGGTCACCGTGCAAATGCCTGCTTAGAACCTACCAGTCATTCTTGCGTCAGGATCAGCCTCGGAAACACGCTGGCGAAGATCTGCAATAGCCGCAGGTATCTCGTCTGTGTTGTACGGCGTCATCTGGTACACCCAGTTAATCCAGTTGCGATACAGCAAGTTGGCATGTGCGCGCCAGGTAAACAGCGGCTGCTTTTCTGGATCATTATCAGGGAAGTAATTCTCTGGCAGGCGAATAGGCAGACCCTTGTGAAAGTCACGCCAATACTCCTCTGCAAGCGTGTCGCGATCATATTCAAAATGCCCGGTTACAAAAATCTCGTGAAAGTCTCTTGTGGCGAGAAGTGCAGGACCGCTGGTAAATCCTTCAGAAAGCACCGCAAGCTCAGGATGATCCACCAGAGCTGATGTCTCAATTGCAGCATGACGAGAATGCGGCATGTAATGTACCTCGTCAAATCCATTGGTGAGGAAGCAATATTCATCGCATAAACGCTGTGGGAAAATACCAAAAAGCTTAGCACCCAGCATCTTCTTGGGAATGTCGTGCAAATAGTACAGGCCAGCTAGTGCACCCCAGCACAGGTACATCGTAGAAAAGACGTGCTCCTGAGACCAGTCAACAATGCGACAGAATTCATCCCAGTAATCAACATCCTCGTATTTAAGGTCCTCGATAGGAGCTCCGGTAACAATCAGGCCGTCATAATTTTTATCTTTGAAGTCATCAAAAGTTGAATAAAACGTTACCAGGTGGTCAGCAGCGGTGTTTTTAGATTCATGCGAAGAAATACGCATAAAGTCACACGTTACCTGAATAGGAGACTTTGAAATCAAACGGAGAATCTGCGTTTCAGTCTGAATTTTCTTGGGCATTAAATTCAAAATTGCCAGGCGCAGCGGGCGAATCTCCTGGTGTTCTGCAACTTCTTCCTCAAGCGCAAAAATACGCTCTTCTTGCAGCGTCTTTTTAGCTGGTAAACCATCTGGAATATTAATAGGCATGGTAACTTCCTTTAGCTAATCGTTGCACATAAGTATACTTGTTTGTATGGAAATAACTTTTGCCGAGCTCGGGCTAAACGAGCAAATTCTGGCAGGCGTTGCAACGCTTGGGTTCAACGCGCCTACTCCCGTGCAGGCCGCGGCAATTCCCGCTGTCCTTGCGGGCAAGGATGTTGTTGCGTCTGCACAAACAGGAACAGGTAAAACTGCGGCGTTTATGTTGCCTACGCTGCAGCGCATTGCTGTCGAGAAACCCGGTGGGACTGAGAAGACCGACGCCAAGGAGCGCAACGCTGCTGCCGGGCGCGGCGCCAAGGAGCCCAACGCGACTGCCAAACCCAACGCGGCCTCCAGGTGCGGCGTCAAGCGAGGCGGCGCCAAGCTCAACGCATTTCCCCGCGCGCTCATCATCACGCCAACGCGAGAACTAGCTGCTCAAATTGATGCCGTCGCCAAGAGCGTTTGCGCATCCACCGGTCAGCAGGCCGTCATTGTTACCGGTGGCGCTCGCTACAAGCACCAGATAACTGCGCTGCAAAAAGGTTGCGATGTGCTGGTGGCAACACCTGGCCGCCTGATAGATCTTCTCGACAAGAAGCATACAAGCCTTGAGAACATCCAGATACTGGTGCTCGACGAGGCGGATCGTATGCTTGACATGGGATTTTGGCCAAGCGTTCGCCGCATTATGGAGCAGCTGCCCAAGGCGCACCAAACGCTGCTTTTCTCGGCAACGCTCCCCGCGTCAATTACCTCAACCATAGATGCGCTGCTTAAAGATCCGGAGCGCATTGAGATTGCAAGAACTGGACAGACTGCGGCAACAATCGAGCAACATTTATGCTCGGTCACTCAGGGACAAAAACCGCAGCTCTTAAAGGCTCTTATCGACTCGTTTGATCCTGCGCCAGAGCGTGTGTTGGTGTTCTGCAGGACAAAGTCACGCGTTGACAGCATTTACAAAAACCTCAAAGCCGCAGGTCTCAAGGTTGACGTTATGCATGCGGACCGTCCACAAAAGGCTCGCGCAAGAGCACTGGAGCGATTCCGCAGCGGCGCTATTCAGGTTCTTGTTGCAACCGACGTCATGAGCCGCGGCATTGACATCCAGGGCATTGACGCCGTTATCAATTTTGATGTGCCGCTTGACCCTGAGGATTATGTTCACCGCATTGGCCGAACAGGCCGTGCAGGAGCCGCAGGTCAGGCGTTCACTTTCATGGGTCCAGATGAGGTTACACCGCTTAGGGAAATTGAGTACTTCACAAAAGCGCTCATTCCTACATGGGATCTACCTGGCTTTTCTTATGATGTGGGGCGCATTATGCTTCAAGACTCCCGCTCTACCGCCAAGACCACGCGTTCGATGTTCTCGGGATCAAGGTCAAAAGGTAAGGGATTTGGTTTTGGTGGCAGATATGGCCGACACACGTAATCTATAATCAGACGCAGTCGGATAATACAGTAAAGGAATAAAACATGGGCCCTTTTAGTAATGCTGGTGTAATTTTTGCTCTTGGAGCTGCAGTTTTACACGTGGTCATATTTTATCTAGAGTCATTTGCCTGGACTTCTGACGGTGCGCTTAAAGCCTTTAACATGACAAAAGAAGAGGCAGAGAGCACTGAGAAGATGGCTTTTAACCAGGGATTTTACAATCTCTTTCTTGCCATTGAGGTATTCGTTGGCGTCTTCTTGATGGCTAACAGAAATCCACTAGGTAAAGCGCTTGTCACCTTTGCTGTTTGTTCAATGGAATTTGCCGCAATTCTTCTCTTTGTGACTTCTCCCGACAAACGCTCTGCAGCTATCAAGCAGGCAATATTCCCTCTTATGGCTCTCTGCAATTTTTTTATGTAACTTTTTGAGCATCGACGCTGAACACATACAAGTACCCAGCCTTTTTTAAGCGCTTCTCGCGAGAAGGAACATCATGAAGCAACTCCGCCCTTATCCACAGGTTATTGTCACCAAGAAAGCTGCTCGCGCACTTGCAGGCGGACATCCTTGGGTCTTTGAGGGCGAGGTTATTCGTGTAGAGCCGTCTCCAGAAAGCGGCGAGTGTGCTCAAAATGGTTGCATTGTTGATGTCTTTGAAGAGAACGGTACCTACCAGGGAACCGGTCTTCTGTCAGAAATGAGCAAGATTCGCGTCAGAATTGTGACAAGAAACGCCAACGATAGGCTCAATGAAGCTTTTTGGAGTCGCAAGATTAGTTGGGCATGGGAACATCGTAAAACCACTATGGGAAACCGCGCTCTACCTGGGACTGAGACCGATACCAATTGCTGCCGTGTCATCTTCTCTGAGGCCGATGGCTTTCCTGGCTTAATCGTTGACCGCTACGAGAATGTGCTTGTTGCACAGGTAGGAACCGTTGGCATGGAGCATCTGCGTGATGCTATCTATCCACTGCTACTTGAAGTTTTCTCTGCAGACGGCCAGGTAATTGATGGCATCTATGAAAGAAACGATTCTCCTTCGCGTCTTAAAGAGGGACTTCCGCAATATAAAGGCTGGTGGAAAGGCTCTTCACCGGACGAGAATAGCTTGATTGCAGAGGGCTTTCTTACGCTGCCTTCAACTCACGTTCTTGCAACAGAAAACGGACTCAAGTTCAATCTTGACCTAGAGAATAGTCAAAAAACCGGCTTTTTCTTGGATCAAAAATACAACCGTCGAGCAGTCCGCCAGCTTGCACAAGGTCGGCGTGTGTTGGATTGTTTCTGCCACGTTGGCCCGTTTGGCCTTAACGCTGCGGCGGGAGGAGCAGAATTTGTCCGCTGTGTAGATGTCAGCCAAACCGCCATTGACCTTGCGCGCCAAAACGCGGAGCTCAACGATTTGGCAGACCACATGGACTTTACCTGCACAAATGTTCTTGAATATCTGCCAGAGTTAGCTCAAGACCGCGCTCAGCTCAAAGCAGAGGGAGGTCCGTTTGACCTCATCATTCTCGATCCGCCTGCATTTACCAAAACGCGCGACAAAGTCCGTAGCGCCATGCGTGGCTATAAGGAAATCAACGCTGCGGCCATGAAGCTACTACCCCGAGGCGGCTACCTGGCAACTTGTTCCTGCTCACATTTCATGACCAGAGATCTTCTCGCCCAGGCAATTGTCGAGGCAGCTCACCACACTAACGTGCAGCTCAAGCAAATTGAAGAGCGCCAGCAAGCTCCTGACCACCCAATTCTTTGGGGTGTTCCCGAGAGTCACTACCTTGATTTCTTCATTTTTCAGGTGGTTTAAAAACCTACAGTCCATTCTTCAAAGAACATTTTATGAGATTTATTCCATATTGTGATATAATAATCTTATAAATTATTTTACTATTTTATAAGAGTATTTATGGCATGCTTTGGAGGCTCTTATGGCTGAGACGGATGGCAGGAATTTATCTAAACAACCAACCTTGAGCAAACACCAGTCCTACTTAACCTATGGGTTATTAGCTTTTATTGGCGGTTTTGCAGGTCTTCATTCATTTTATAGAACAGGTAAGGTTTCATTTTTTAGGACTGCATTATCTGGCTGCTTTCTTTATTTTCTCGTTTCTTACAACTATTGGTATCTCTATGCTCTCCTCGTGCTTATAAATTCTTTTATCACACTTTCCATAGTCTTTAATAAAAATGTGACTGTTCAAAATATCCAAGGAGACGCAGTTCAGGCTCAGGACGCTGAAAGTAATGACAAATTAATTTTGATTACAATCTCTGCATTTGCATTATTTCTATTAGTAAGCGCGTCTCTATCTTTTGTATTCAGTATCTCAATGGCCATAAAGCTCATTCTTGTAATAATCTTCATTGGTCTGGAAGCTTTGCTGATAAACGCTGCTGGAATCAAAATATCTTTTAAATAGTTCTTCCAGACTTCTTATTTTTCCAAACTTTTGCTTTTGCGACGCTCTTTAAAGAAGGCTTTGAGCTGTGCAGATGCCTCGTCTGCTAATACTCCGCCTGAGACCGCAAACTCGTGATTAAGTCTTGGATCACCGCTCACGTCAAACAACGTGCCCGTTGCGCCGCCCTTGGGATCAAACGCGCCAAACACGCAGCGATCAATACGGGCATTGACCATCAATCCTGCGCACATCAAGCAAGGTTCCAGCGTCACGTACACCGTACAGCCCGAAAGCCTCCAGCGGCCAAGCTTTTTTGAAGCCTCTTGCATGGCAAGAAACTCAGCGTGTGCAGAAGGGTCGTTATCTATCTCACGGCGATTATGTGCAACGGCAATAACCTCTCCATCGCACACTACAACTGCGCCGATAGGCACTTCTCCTATCTGGGCTGCAAGTTCTGCCTGTTCAAGAGCAAGTTTCATGTACTTCTGATCAAGAGCAGCTTGTGGGGTCAAAGGCTCTTGCGCTTCGTCGCTCATAGCTGCTCCTCTCTTGTCTGATTGCTGTCGTAATTCTTACGCAGCTCTGACGCGAATCCGTCACGAACCTGACACAAACCCGTCACGAACCTGACACTAATTTGTCTACTCTCAATTATGAAGCAAAACCGAACTTACCAAATCCCCTACTCGCAAAAAACTGAATTATGAGGTAGGATATTACCGCTTTGGAGAGGTGGCAGAGTGGTTGAATGCGGCGGTCTTGAAAACCGTTGAGCGGTGTCCCCGTTCCGAGGGTTCGAATCCCTCCCTCTCCGCCATTTTTTGGCGGACCTCAACTTAACGTTTTACCTTCAGAACTTACATTCCATTCCACGTCATTTCTAGCTCAACGTTCTTCTCGCCAGTGTGTAGGTGAGCATTCTATTCATCAAAACCGCTTCAGAAAGTTAAAAGCTTTAATCAAAAACGCCTTAGATTTTTACTTTTGGGTATAATTAACCTGTCCAAATGGATGGCTGACACAGGATTGTCAGTGATTGAAAGGATTTAGCATGATCATTGCCGCAGTTGTAGTTATTGTCCTTCTGGTTTTCTGGGCCATTAGCATTCACAACAACATCATTCGCGCAAGCAACAGGTGTGATAACGCTTGGGCAGCTATCGATACGCAGCTTCAGCGTCGTAACGATCTGATCCCTAACCTGGTCAACACCGTTAAGGGTTACGCAACTCACGAGTCTAAGACTTTTGAGGCAGTTACTTCTGCTCGCGCCGCAGTCGCAAACGCTCGCACTCCTGAAGAGAAGATGCAGGCTTCCGGCACTCTTTCCAATGCTCTGACCAACCTGTTTGCTGTTGTTGAGAACTACCCAGAGCTCAAGGCTAACCAGAACTTCCTGGAGCTTCAGGCAGAGCTTACTGACACCGAGAACCGCCTCAGCTATGCTCGCTTGAGCTACAACGATGTTGTCATGAACTACAACAACATCATCGCTGTTTTCCCAAACAACCTTCTTGCTGGTGGACGTTCCCCACGTACAAGCTTCCAGGTTACCGACGAGTCCGCTCGTCAGGCACCAAACGTACAGTTCTAAGAGCTGTTTCGTTTACATTTTGTACCAGTACAACCCGGTATCTGCATTCCCGCAGGTACCGGGCTTTTTATGCGCAGTGCAACCACGCAGATTGAACTGGACGTGCGCTGCTCGTATGCCGTTTGACCGCTGTCCGCGTGCTGCTCGTACGCCAGCCACAACCAAATCCGAGCAGCTAGATTATGTGAAGAGTCTTTACAGTCTCGCAGGAAAATCGTTAAAATAGTTACATCTGTGAATTGTCCTCGCAAGCACAATTCACGTTCTATTGGATGAAGAGAAAGGTCAGCATGAAACCTCGACCTCACAGTCGCTGACCTCTTGCGGTGTGCCGATTTGCACCGTGAGGGGTGAAATCGCAATGCAGTCCCCGTGGCAATTACGCGGAGTTTCTCGCCAATGCCACGCTTTAGTCTTCGGACGCATGTAAGGAGCACACATGATTTATCTTTCCCAGTTAATGGGTAATCCGGTTCTAGATTCAGATGGCGAGAAGATCGGTTCTGTCTCCGACCTTGGAATTGCTACCGGAGAAGTTTTTCCTCGCATCACTTCCCTTGCTTTTATGGGCCCTGGCCGCACGCCAATGATGATTTCTTGGCGCAAGTATGTTGATACCTACGATGAGGACGTCATCAGGCTCAAGGTACCTTCAACTGAGATTCGTTTCTCGTACCTGCAGCCTAACGAAGTTCTTCTCGCCCGAGATATTCTCAACAAGCAGATCGTTGATACGCGCGGCATTCGCGTTGTCCGCGTAAACGACCTCAAGCTTTCCGATACCAGCTCAACGCAGCTTCGCCTTCTGGGCGCAGAGGTTGGCGCACGTGGTCTGCTGCGCAGCCTTTCTCCCCATCTAGAGCACCTGGTCACCCGCATTGCGCGCGCTATGGGCCACCCCATGCAAGAGCGCATCATTGCGTGGAGTTACATGGACCTGGTTGAGCGCGACCTCTCCAACGTCAAGCTCTCCGTTTCCCACAAAACGCTGGACGAGCTGCACCCTGCTGATGTTGCTGACATCATCGAACGCCTGGACTCTCGCCTGCGTAGTCAGGTATTTGCCCAGCTTGATGACGAACAGCGCGCCGGCGCAATGGCAGAGTTCAACGACGACGCCATGGCAGTTGAGCTCATCGGTGGCCTGAACGAAAAAGAAGCATCTCGCATCCTGTCCGAGATGGACCCAGACGACGCGGCCGAGCTTGTCTCCGAGCTGAGCTATGATCGTGCCGAGAAACTCCTGCGCTTGATGGGCGTTAAGGAGCAGCGCGCAATTAGGCAGCTGCTGGGATATCGCGAGTACACCGCTGGCCGTATTATGACGTCTGAGGCGCTTTCTGTTCCTGAGGATCAGACCGTTGCGTACGCCTTTGATCGCCTGCGTAATCTGGACGAAGACTTTGAGACCGTCCGCTATCTCTACCTTACTGACGAGGATGGCCGCCTGTCCGGAACCGTTACGCTGAACCGCCTGATTGTCTCCGAGCCAGAAACTCGTCTGGAGGAGATTGCTAATAAGAACCTGGTCACCGCCTCACCAGAGGACGACCAGGAGGATGTTGCTCGAAACATTGCAAAATACAACCTGCTGGCTATGCCTGTTGTTTCTGATGACAACCGCCTGCTGGGTATTGTTACCGTCGACGACGCCCTTGACGTTCTTGAAGAGGAGCACGCTGAGGACCTGCAGATTGTTGGTGGTGGCAGGAGCGATTCCGATTCTGGTGACCGTGGACGCAATATTATTTGGTTCCTCCACCGCAACCTCTGGCTTTTGTTCTGGGTTGCTTCCGTTGTGATTGCTGCCTTTGTAGGAACAGCCGCAACATCTAATCCAACTATGGGTATTTTCGCAGCTCTTTGCACTATTACTATGCCAATCTCGCTGAACTTGAGCGAGAATACCGTCAACTACGTGACAAACTTCTTCCTCACAGACGATCCTGGCAGCGAGAAGTCTCCTTCTATCTTGGGCTTTGCCTTCCGCTCGCTTCTACTGGGTCTTCTGGTCAGCGGCCTCATTTGTATCCTTGGCGCTGCAGCTCACGCACTGCTAGAGGCTCTGTTCCATCCTTTTGATCCAAATGCAGGCGCATTCTACGCAGCGCTCTTTGACCAGACCATTATCCAGATCTTTGGTGCAGCAGCTGGCTCTACCCTTATTTCCTTCCTGCTGACCCCAATTTTCTTGGCTGTACTTCGCCATCGTGACGAGAAAAACCAGGAAACCTCAGGTCTCACGCTTACCCTGATTTCCATGAGCCTTTCGGTGGTGACATTCTTCGTCCTCTCTTACGCTCTCTCGCTTGTGAGCGTGATGTAAATGGCGCAAGAGAACGCACAGGTCAAAGACGCGGTTGCAGAGCAGGACATTGCTGCAGAGCAGAGCGCGGTTGCAGAGCAGGACGCGGCTGCAGTGCAGGACGCGGCTGGCCAGGGCGCCGTCGAGCAGGGCAAACGCGCATCTAAAGAGAAGGCTCCGGTCAACAAAAACAGTCTCAAGTACATCTTGATGGCAATGGGTCCCGGTCTTCTCGCCGCGTTTGCTGGTAACGACGCCGGTGGCATTGCAACTTACTCGAGCGCAGGCGCTACCTTTGGCTATTCGCAGCTGTGGACCGTGCCACTCATGTGCTTCTTGCTGATTGTGGTTCAAGAAACCGCAGCTCGAATGGGCTGTGTCACCGGTAAAGGTATTGCATCGCTGGTGCGCGAGCGCTTTGGTATTCGCCTTTCCACACTGGCAATGGGCGCACTGCTGCTCTCCAATATTGCTGTTACCTTCTCCGAATTCGCAGGTATTGCGTCCAGTATGGAGCTCTTTGGCATCCCAACGTACGTCTCGGTACCTATCAGCGCTCTGATGGTGTGGCTCCTGACCGTTGGCGGATCGTACCGCCGCATCGAGAAGATTTTGCTGGCAATTAGCTGCATTTTTGTCACATACGTGGTGGCTGGCGTGCTAGCTCAACCAGACTGGGGCGAGGCCCTGCGCGTCACCATCATTCCGCAGCCTTCCGCCGAACCGTCATACATTTCTCTGTTGGTTGCAAATATTGGTACTACCATCAGTCCGTACATGATCTTCTTGGTTGCATCAAATGTTGTCGAGAAAAACCTTGATACCAGTGATATTCCCGCACAGCGTGCAGACAATGTTGCCGGCGCAGTCCTGGCCGAGGTCATTACCTGGTTCATTATGCTGACCACCGGCGCTGTCCTCTTCCCTCGCGGAATCTCTGTTGACTCTGCTGCCGACGCTGCTCGCGCTCTTGAACCACTTGCAGGTCAGTATGCAAGTACCCTCTTCGCGCTGGGTATGGTTGGCGCGTCCTTCCTTGCAGCATGCGTTCTACCAGGCATTACCGCAAGCGCTATCTGCGAGGCATTTGGTTGGGAGCGCGGAGCCGACCGTAGCTGGCAGGAGGCCCCTGTCTACCACGGCATTATTACAACCGTGCTGGTTATTTCTGCACTGGTTGTTCTGATTCCAGGCATGAGCCTCTTTGGTATCATGATGGCCGCCCAGGTCATCAACGGTATTCTGCTGCCAATTCTACTTGTCTTTATGGTTATTATTGCCGCCGACAAACACATCATGGGCAAGTATGCCAACGGCCGCATCTGGAACACTCTGACCTGGTTTACCATCGTCACCGTCATCATCCTAACCATTGTGATGTTCATTCTGCAGGCCATGGGCTTATAGCGCGCGTCACGCAACTGCAGCACAAAAATAGGGCGAGAAGATCGATCTTCTCGCCCTTTGTTTTATGCGATTATCTGCGGCTTATTACTTGCTTGCCTTATCAAACTCGTCCTTGAAGTCAGAGAACATCTTGCCCATGCGGCCAAGTTGCATGCCAAAGCCTTTGGCAGCCTTGTTTGCAGTAGCCTGCGTGGACGACTTGCTCACGGGCTTAGCAGCAGGCTTACTAGCTGCGGCTTTGTCCGAAGCGGCCTTTTCTGCAGCGACTTTGTCAGCCGCAGTCTGCTCCTCCGCAGAAGGCTTCTCGAGGCGAACATCCTCTGCAGCAACGGGAGCTGGGCGCTCGGAATCGTCTTCTGCGTCAGGCTCGGTAGCATCTTCGATAGCACGCTTTGCCTTTGCCAGCGTCTTACCCAGGGCAAACGCGCCCTTCTCAGTGGCCTCTGCAACAGCCTTTCCGGCTTTAGCTGTAGCCTCAGAAGCCTTTGCGGCAGCTGCCGCGTAACCCTCGCCCGCCTTTGCAGCTAGACCGCCGGTGAGCTGGGCATCTGCTGCCTCATCGGAGAGAACCATTGCGCCGTTGGAGTAGCCCAGCAACCACTCAGGCTTGATGGAAAACGAGCCTACCAGCGCTTCCGATCCAGCACCGTCACCCACAAGAAATGCCGAGACCGCACCGGTAACCTGGTCAAACTCTGCACCGCTCACGTAGCCCAGACTTTTTCCACTCTTAGTGCGAGCCTCCATACCGTGCCATAGAATGCAGGTATCAAAGTCCAAGTTCAAGCGCTTGATTGCTGCTTTATCGACGTTATTCTCGGGATCCTTAACGCAAAGTCCCTGCTCAATGGTCTCCAGAGACTTCAGCGTGACAAACGCGTCATCCTGCTTAATCATGCCAGCAATATCGGGCTTCTGAACCATCACGCCCACTACCTGCGAAGGCTGGCCCTGTTTGAAGGGTGCAAAAACCACGTTGTGGATTTTTCCTAACTTGGAAAACCGCTCTTCTCCCGCGTGCTTGCCCTTTGTAGCGGGCTTTTTGGGGAGAAGGACCTTTGCGCCTAGGAGCTCGGTTGTTTTCACGTGAAACCTCTCTATAAAAAACGGGACGTCATAAGGCGTCCCGTCACATTGCTTGTAAGTGAGGCTTATGCCTCCTGGTAGCCCTCGCCAGCGTGCTCCTGCTCGTGGGACTCAACGTTCTCGATGCGAACAGCCTGAGCCTCAGCGGTTGTGGCGGTTGGCTCTGGAACAACAAAGGAGTCTGCAACAACATCAGCAGCATCTGCGACAGTGTTAGAAGCAGAGGTCACAGCGTCAGAAAGTGACTCACGGAGCTGATCCATGCGCTCGCGAGCAAGATCAACCTTTGCGCGGAGCTCGTCGGTCTTTGCGTCAACAGTAGGCTTGACCTCGTCAATCTTAGTGCTCACAACCTTAGATGTGCGCTCGTAAGAATCAAGTGCGGAATCCCATGCGTCATTGACAGCATCTGCAGCCAAAGCGCGAGTCTCCTCGCCGGAACGTGGAGCCAGGAAAAGACCAGCTACAGCGCCAGCAGCAGCACCAAAAATAGCGCCTAGAAAGAAACCAGCAGACTTCTTGCTCATAAGTACCTCCTGTTAAACAGCAAAACGCTGTACGTAATCATACCGCAATACGGGCGTTTATCGAACGGGCTTTGGACGAGGAACGTTAATCATGTTCCAGTCGTCTGGGACGTCGGTTACCTCAGAGTCGTCCGTAGCGTCCTCAGCAGCTGTTGCTTCGGCGAGCTCGTCGGCGATGGGCTCGGCGTCGGCTGCGGGATCGGCGTCGGCTGCGGGCTCGGCGACGTCCTCGTCGGCTGCGTCAATGCCTGCGACCTCGGCGTTGTTCTCCTCAGCGTCTGCAACCTCAGCCTCAACTGCATCAGCAGCAGCTGCATCAGCGACGTCCTCGGAGGAGTTGTCGGCAGCGTAATCCTCTGCATCTACGCTCTCTGCCTGGAGCGCAGCGTCCGCCTCAGGTTCTGCGGAGTCTGCGAGCTCATCGGTCTTCTCGCCGTCAAGGCTCTGGATGAGCGCGACGAGGCCAGAAACGATTGCATTGATGTCTGGGTCGGCGTCCTCCTGATTGCCATATGCCCAGTTAAGGAGCCATACAGCACTGGAAAGCGAGGCTGCAACCAGCACGTCGTCTGGACATGCGAGGATGATCTCGTAGAGGCCGCGGCGGGAATCTACCAGGGAAGTCTTGCCGGAAGCAACGTCTCCCGCAAGGTTGGTCAGGGCCAGGAGCTCGACGGTTACGTGCTCAAGCAGGTGTGCTACCTCGGTGTCCTTGGCAACAAGGCCAAAGCGAGCGTCGGCGTCACCCAAGCACAGGTGCTCGGAAAGACCTGGCAAAAGCTCAAGCACGTGCTCAGTTGCCTCAGCATTTTCCGAGGTCAAACGTGGCGCTTTAGCCGAAAACTCAACGGTAGCGGTCAAGTTTTTAGGTCCTACCACAACTTTTTTGATAGAAATCAACTGCGCCATTTCAACCTCTTTCTATTGGTTCACTCTATTGTAATCATTCTTTTAGTTATTCATTTTCTGATGTGTCAGAGTTTTCGCCGACTGGCTCAGATTCACCGTCTACCTGTGGTTCTGGGGCAATTACACGCAACAAAGATAGTCGGCGACGACGCATCGACTGCACGCGAAACACGTAGCCATCCTTCTCAAAAACCTCACCTGGACGAGGCAGATGATTTGCCAAATCCAGTACAAAGCCCGCGATAGTCTCGTACTCCTCGGATTCCCCAACCGGCCATCCAAGTTCAGCTGCATCATTGAGCGAGAAACGACCATCTACCAGCCACTCTCTATCAGAAAGCTGCGTCAGGTACTTGTTGTCCGGATCAAACTCATCCTCAATCTCGCCGACAATCTCCTCGACGATGTCCTCAACGGTAATGACACCCGCAGTTCCGCCGTACTCGTCAACAACAATGACCATCTGGTCGCGACTTGTCTGCATCTCAGTAAGCAGCGGAATGATGTCTTTGGTATCGGGTACGTAGTCAGCAGAACGCACGAAGCGCGCGATCTTCTCGTCACTATCGTGCTGGTCAAGCGCTGGCTCCAGCAAATCTTTGATATGAGCGATGCCCACGATGCGGTCGATATTCTCGTGGTAGATAGGGATGCGCGAGAAACCTGTTTGGCGCATGACGCGCAGGACCTCGCTGATAGTTGCGGTGTCTTCCATGGCGGTCATGTCAACGCGCGGGACCATAACCTCGCGGACAACGGTGTCACCCATCTCGATGACCTCGTGGATCATGGATTTTTCTTCTTCAGAGAGGTCCTCGGAATCCTTGACAATGTAGCGAAGCTCTTCCTCGGTGACCTCTTGATGGTCGTTGGTAGTGTCAATGCCCATCAGCGTGGTAACCGCATCTGCCGAGGCAGACGTGATGAACACGAGCGGACGCACAATCTGCATGAATGCCTTCATAGGGCCGACAACTGCTTTGGCCACTGCCTCGGAGTTTGCTAGGCCGATACTCTTTGGAACCAGCTCGCCAATGACCACGGAAAAGAAGGAAACAATCAGCGTAATAGCCACGACAGCTAAAGGAAGCGCCAGGTCAGCGTGGACACCAATGCTAATAAGCCAAGTGCCAAATGGCGCAGAAAGGCTTGTTGCAGCAAATGCCGAGGAAGCAAAGCCTACCAGGGTAATTGCGACCTGGATTGTTGCGAGGAAATATCCGCGATCAGTGGCAATGTCAATGACAGCAAGGGCTCTTGGATCGCCCTCGTCCACGTCCGCCTCAAGTGCCGCGCGACGAGAGCTAACAATGGCCATCTCGGCCGCAGAAAAAAAGCCGTTTACCAGGGTAAGCAGCAGAGTTATTCCAATACTTAACGCAATGTCCATCGAGTGTATGGGCACCTACCTCTTCGAAGTTACTTTTTGTACAGACTATTGTACTCTAACGCGCTCTACCTTGTGGTCTGCAGGAATTTGACACAGTCTCGCCATGAAACGCTGGGAGGCTGACGGTGTCGGAAGCGGCAGCATGATGCGCCGGCTGAATGGGCGGTCGTGCGATGGTTGTACGGTGGCTGTGTGACAGGTGCAGCGATACTGTTTTGATAGCGCAGGTCGCTGTTTTTATCCGTGGATTTGGCCAACAAACAGCCGTCGATTCTGGTTAACAAACAGTTCTCAATATTTGATGCAGAATTTTGAATAACTTACTCAATTAATTCATCCACATGAATACGTAACTTTTACGCCTAAAGTTATGTGCCCAAAACGGTAAAAAATGCGTTTAGTTGGGGTTGAAAATTAAAAATTTGCCAAAATAACCCCAACTAAGACGATTTTTTACCGCCTCAAAAACTTTTATCTAGGCAAACGTTGTATGCAGAAACCTGTATTCCCCAACTAAACGGATTTTTTACCACTTCGGGGTCACTTCGGAGTCGCTCGAGGTCACTTCGGGGTCACTTGCACCATTTTTGGCCACCTAACTCCCTCTACAGCAAAAGACCCCCCACATTCAGCATGAATGTGGGGGTCGCGCTCAATTAAACGCTAAATTAGAGCTGCTTGCCAGCCTCAACCAGGTCCTTGACCTGCGCACGAACGGCATCAAGGTCCTCGTCGGAAGGAAGCCAACCGATAGCGTGAACAGGCAGTGGCATAGTGAACTCTGCTGCCTCAAGCTCGGACTGAACCATCTTTGGTCCAAGTGGAGCCCAGCCGTAAGAACCAAACGCAAAACCAATACGGTGGTCATTCTTTGGAGAAAGACCGCTCATATAGGTCAGGAACGAAGAAACGGTAGGCAGGAACTTAGAGTTCAGCGTAGGCGAACCAACGCAGACATACTTGGAATCCAGGAAGTGATACATGACGTTGGAGATGTGAGTCTCTTTGAGGTCGATGAGCTGGGCAGGAATGCCTTCAGCCAGAAAACCGTCCAGGAGAGCATGAGCCATCTTGTCGGTTGAACCCCACATGGAGTCGTACACAACCAGGGCTTTCTCCTCAAGCTTGCCGGTAGTCCACTCCTCGTACTTGGAGATGATGTCGGCAATGTGGGAGCGCCATGCAACGCCGTGAGCTGGGGCGATAATATCGATGTTCTCCAGACCAATGCCCTTAACTGCAGTAACAGCAGAGTCAGCCTGACGACCGTAAGGGAGAACGATGTTTGCGTAGTACTTGCGAGCCTGCTTCATAACCTCGCAGTAGTCGGACTCGTCTTCAAAGCGAGTGGTTGAAGCGTAGTGCTGACCAAATGCGTCATTGGAGAAGAGGATCTTGTCGTACTCGGAATACGTGACCATGTTGTCTGGCCAGTGGACCATTGGGGTCTGCACAAAGGTCAGGGTGCGCTTACCAATGTTGAGCGTATCGCCCGTCTTTACGCCGTTGACGTTGATATTCTCGCCATAGAAAGCCTTGAGCTCCTTAACGCCCTGAGGTGCACTTGCGTAGACCTCGGCGTTTGGCGCGAGCTCCAGAATGCGAGGAACGCTGCCGGAGTGGTCCATCTCAATGTGGTTGCAGATCAGAACGTCAATCTTTGCTGGATCGATGATGCTCTTGATGCGCTCGACCAGCTCCTCGGAGAATGGGCGCTTGACGGTGTCAATGAGCGTGACCTTCTCGTCCAGGATAAGGTATGCATTGTAGGTAATGCCCTGCTCGGTGGTGTAGCCGTGGAACTCGCGAGCGTTCCAGTCAAGGGCGCCTACAAAGTAGACATCGGGTTTGATTTCGACAGAACTAAGCATGTGTCCTCCAAAGACCACAGTGCGAAAATTTGACACTACAAGGATATCATTTGCCGGCTAGTGAATGTATGTTCACGTAAACTTTCCAGAAGTTGTCCGAATCTAAATTCTTTCCATGCTGGAATCTAGATTTTCACTTTGTCCGAATCTAAATATTTTCCTTGCTGTTATGTTCTTTTGACAGTGTTACCATAATTTACATAGGTCTAAAACGTATCCGGAGAGGGGAACCTATGAAAATGCTACGCGCAATGCGTGAGCCACTGAAGTATGTTCAGGGCAAAAATGCTTGTCTCGAGTTCGAAAAAGAGATGGGCTACATGGGAAAGCGCTTCCTGTTTGTTTGCTCTAACAGCGGCTACAAAGCAACCCACGACATGATCGAGCAGAGCTTCGAGGGCAAGGGCGACTATTACCGTCGCTACGAGGTCTTCGGTGGCATCTCTTCCAACGGCGAGATTAACCGCATGAAGGCTATCGTCGAGGAGGACAACATCGACGTAGTCGTCGCTATCGGCGGCGGCAGCGCTGTTGACACCGCAAAGGCAACCGCATATTACGCTGGTAAGCGCATCGTTATTCTTCCTACCGTTGCAGCTACCGACGCTCCATGCACCGGCCTCTCCGTTATTTACAACGATGACGGTTCCTTTGACAAGTACCTCTTCTACCCACAGAATCCAGATGCAGTTATGGTCGACACCCAGATCATCGCTAACGCACCTGTTTCCTTCCTGGTAGCAGGCATGGGCGACGCACTGGGCACCTACTTTGAGGGCCGCGCATCCATCCGCACCGAGTCTCCTTCCCTTGAGGGAACCGGCATTACTCGCGTTGGTATGGCAATTGCTAAGGAGTGCTACCTCACCCTTCGCGATTACGGTTCACAGGCAATTAAGGCTTGCGAGAACAACGTTGTAACCCCAGCTCTTGAGGCTATCTGCGAGGCAACTGTCTACATGAGTGGTGTCGGCGCTGACAACGTTAACTGCGCAGCAGCTCACTCCTTCTACAACGGCCTCACCTCCCTTGGTGGCCACAGCGCACCTCACGGCAACTGCGTTGCTTTTGGTACCCTGGTCCAGCTTGTTCTTGAGGGCGTTCCTCAGGAGGAGTTCGACGAGGTCCAGGACTTCTGCCTTGAGGTTGGTCTTCCAACTACCCTCGAGGAGGTTGGCATCACCACTGACGAGCAGATCAAGAAGATCGCTGAGGCTGCTTGCGTTCCTGGCGAGACCATCCACAACCTTGCTGGCGACGTTACTCCTGACGAGCTCTATGCAGCTATCGTTCAGGCTGACGCTATGGGCCGTGCTCTTAAGGCTTAAGCTTCTAGCTGCAGGTTGCGACGCGACAACGTGGCGCAACGGCGCACTCACTTGATACAGAAGAGGGGTCGCAGATGCGGCCCCTCTTTTTTGTTGCAGTTTTGATGTGATGGCGAGAAGTGCGGACAAATGGCGCCGGAGCTGCGACGCATCACCTACAGGCCAAAGACCTGCTTGACGTCTGCAGCAATAAGCTCAGGCTCCAGATGACTTTCTCGCATAAGATCCGCGATGTTGACGCGGTCGTAAAAGGCTTTCTTGACGCCGTAGTTCAGCACGCGTGCGGAAGAAGTTCCCAGGTAGCTAGCGATATTCTGTCCCCAACCGCCTTCGATGATACCATCTTCAATGGTTACGATGACGTCGTGGCCTTTTACCAGGTTGTCGAGCAGATTCTGATCAACACCAGAGGCAAAGTATGGCTTGACCAGCGTGGCTTCAATTCCCAGAGTAGAGCTAAGAACCTCAACGGTTTTCTCGCCAAGGTCGTAGAAGTCGCCCAAGGCAAGAACAGCCGCCTTGGAGCCCTGGCGCGTGACCTCGTAGGTGTTAAGGTCGTCGAAGTTTGTGCGGACGGGACCCTCGGCGTGGACCACGGGACCTGAAGGAATTGCGATGTAGACGGGGTGTTTGTCCTGGTCAAGTGCCCAGTCGAGCATGGCAACGTACTCCTCGGCGTTGGACGGCGCGAGGTACACCATGTTAGGAATGTTTGCGATCATGGAAATGCTGCTGAGTCCCTGGTGGGTGGCGGCCATCAAGCCCCTAATGGAGCCGGAGCCCACGATAACCGCAGGATTCTGGTTGAGTGCCAGGTCCTGGGTTAGCTGGTCGTAGGTGCGCTGGATGAAAGTTGCGCTTGAGCCCCAAACCACGTGCGCGCCAGCGTGAGCTGCGCCGGAAGCCATTGCAACTGCGGTTTCCTCGGCAATACCCACGTCAAGGTAGCGCTTTCCCAGCTCTTCTCGACGTTCCTGCGTAAGGCCAAGCAGGCCAGGAACAGCCGAGATAAGCACCAAGAACTTTGGGTCAGTCTTTGCGCGCTTGAGGGCATATTCTGCGAAAATGCTGGCATACGACTCGGAAGAACCGGATGCAGGGCTCTGACCAGTCTGGATGTCAAACGGCATGTGCCAGTGCCACTTCTCCTTGTTTGCCTCTGCGGGAGCGTAGCCCTTGCCTTTGAGCGTATTGATGTGGACCACGACTGGATGAGTTGATTCTTTTACCTGCTCAAATGCGGCGATAAGAGCCTCGATGTCGTTGCCGTCATTGACATACAGGTAGTCCAGGCCCATCGATTTGAAGAGGTTATTCTCGGCAGCTCCGTTGGTGCGGCGCAGCTCAGCGAACTGGTCGTACATGCCGCCGTGGTTCTCGGCGATGGACATCTGGTTGTCGTTGAAGACGATGATAAAGTTGCTGTTCAGCTCACCAGCAACGTTCAAACCCTCAAGAGCCTCGCCGCCGGACATGGAGCCGTCGCCGATAACGGCAATGATGTTCTCCTTGCCGCCCATGATGTCGCGGGCCTTTGCCAGGCCAAGCGCCAAACTGATGGACGTGGAAGTGTGGCCGATTTTGAAGAGGTCGTGCGGGGTCTCGGCGGGATCGGTGTAAGGAGACACCGAGTCGTAAAGCGCAGGATTCATGTATGCTTGCTTGCGGCCAGTGAGCATCTTGTGGGGATACGTTTGGTGCGAGACGTCGTAAACGATATGGTCAACGGGCGAATTGAACACGGTATGAAGCGCGATAGTTGCTTCGACGATGCCAAAGTTTGGACCAAAGTGGCCGCCATGCTTTGACTCCATGACCAGCAAGTTGTCGCGAATCTCCTGCGCAAGTACTGCACGAGCCTCCGCGTCCAACTTCCTTACGTCTTCTGGTCCATTGATATTCTCTAGGTACATGTGCGACCTTTCTTTAAACAATACAGAAATGAGCAGCTTGTTTGCTGTGTGACGTGCGGGATCCGCAGGGTGCGCGGGGTGTGCGGGGTGCGGGGCGCGGCCGTGCAGGGGCGCGGTGTGCGCGGGGCGCGTGAACCACAGCTGTGCAGGGCGTGCACCTGCGGGCAGCCACACCGTACGAGCGACGCGTTAGACGCGCGGATCAAACATGCAGGTCAAACGCACAGGTCAAATGCATGACAATCTAAACATAACTTTAAAGTGCGAAGATACGTTTTTCGTTTACCCAGAACGCGTCCAAGAATTTCTCGAAATTTGGTTTTTGCAGCATTACCTAGCTGCTTGCACTGTTTTGCCGATGGCCGAACACATCTATGTCAGATAATCTGTCAAAAAGACGTATACATGACGCTGAAAATAGCTAAGGCATGCAGAATATCTTCATTAGGTGTGTAATATGCCCGTAATTGAGCAGAATATCCGACTTAGGTGTGTTCCGTAGATACGGAATTTACCGATAGTTAAATTTCTTATATATATCTATTCATTATTCAGCATATTAATTGAAGTTTATGCATAGAAATGTATATAGGACATTGGCGCTCTTTAATTGTCAGACATTGAGTCCAGTCGTCCGATTATCTTGACTAGAAACATGACAATTCTTCAGCGAGGCGCGGCTAAGCTGCACCATTTTGTACGCCAAGCTTAAGAAGTCGGCGCTCAACCGCATTGCAGGAACGCAAAAAACCCTCGCACCTGAAAGATGCGAGGGTTCGTACTTGTAACTCGTTATTTACCTGCGGGTTAGCGCTCGCCAGCGGCGCGACGCTCAGCGTACTCGGCAGCAAGACGAGCCTGGATGTCGTGCGGAA